>JALWNJ010000291.1 GCA_026995955.1 Gammaproteobacteria bacterium | reverse complement strand
GAGGCAGCGCGCCTTGTGGATCAGCTCCTTCTGCACCGAGGGCAGCTCGGCGTCGCCGATCTCCACCCCCAGGTCACCGCGTGCAATCATGATGGCGTCGGAGGCGAGGATGATGTCCTCGATCACCTCCAGCGCCTCGGCCCGTTCGATCTTGGCCACGATGCCTGCCTGGCCACCGGCCTCCTGGAGCAGGCTGCGGGCAAGCTCGATGTCGGCCGCATCGCGCGGGAAGGACACCGCCAGATAGTCGACGCCGATCTTCGCCGCCAGGCGGATGTCGTTGCGGTCCTTGTCGGTCAGGGCCGAGGCCGACAGGCCGCCCCCCTTGCGGTTGATGCCCTTGTTGTTGGACAGCCAGCCACCGGCCAGCACGCGGGTGTGGATCTCGCTGCCCTCGACCCCGGTGACCTCGAGCTCGATGCGCCCGTCGTCGAGCAGCAGGACATCGCCGGGCTGCACGTCCTCGGCCAGCTGCTTGTAGGCCAGCCCGACGCGCTCGGCATCGCCCTCGTCACGCCCCAGCGCCACATCGAGAATGAAGGGGGCGCCGTCCTCCAGGAACACCTTGCCCTCGCGGAACCGCTCGATGCGTATCTTGGGACCCTGCAGGTCGCCGAGGATGCCGACATAGCGCCCGCGCGACTCGGCAATCTCGCGCACCATGCGTGCCCGGTTCTCGTGATCCTCGGGGTTGCCGTGGGAGAAGTTGAGGCGCACCACGTCCGCGCCCGCCTCGATGAGCCGGGTGAGCACCTTGGGGTCGTCGGTCGCCGGCCCCAGCGTTGCAACGATCTTGGTTCTTCTCACGCCCTGTCCTGTGTCTGTCGATAAGCGGCCCGCGCCGGGCGGGCCACGCTGGCCCGGATCAGCCCTTGGCGCGTTCCTCGAGGATCGCCACGGCGGGCAGCTTCTTGCCCTCCAGGAACTCTAGGAAGGCGCCGCCGCCGGTGGAGATGTAGGACACCTTGTCGGCGATGCCGTACTTGTCCACCGCAGCCAGGGTATCGCCGCCGCCGGCGATGGAGAAGGCCGGCGACTCGGCGATGGCCATGGCAATCGCCCTGGTACCCTCGCCGAACTGGTCGAACTCGAACACGCCGACCGGACCGTTCCATACGATGGTACCGGCCTTCTTCAGGATCTCGGCCAGATGGGCGGCGGTCTCCGGCCCGATGTCGAAGATCATGTCGTCGTCGGCCACCTCATCGACCTTTTTCAGCTCGGCCTTGGCGTTCTCGGAGAACTCCTTGCCGCAGACTACATCGGTCGGCACCGGGATCTCGCCGCCGCGCGCCCTGGCCTGCTCGCTGAGGCGCTTGCAGGTGTCGATCAGGTCCGGCTCGTACAGCGACTTGCCGACGTTGTAGCCGGCTGCGGCGATGAAGGTGTTGGCGATGCCACCGCCGACGATCAGCTCGTCCACCACCTGGGTCAGGGACTCCAGCACGGTGAGCTTGGTCGACACCTTGGAGCCGCCGACGATGGCCACCATCGGCCGTGCCGGGTTGTCCAGCGCCTTGCCCAGTGCCTCCAGCTCGGCCGCCAGCAGCGGCCCGGCACAGGCCACCGGGGCGAACTGCGCCACGCCGTAGGTGGAGGCCTGGGCGCGATGGGCAGTGCCGAAGGCATCCATCACGAACACATCGCACAGCGCGGCATACTTCTTCGCCAGCGCCTCGTCGTTGCTCTTCTCGCCCTTGTTGAAACGCACGTTCTCGAGCAGCACCACCTCGCCCTCGGCCACCTCGGGCGGGTTGTCCAGGTAGTCGCGCACCAGGCGCACTTCCTTGCCCAGCAGGCCGCTCAGGTGCTCGGCGACCGGTGCCAGCGAGTACTGCTCGTCGAACTCGCCCTCGGTGGGACGGCCCAGATGCGACATCAACATCACCTTCGCGCCCTGCTTCATGGCCAGCTCGATGGTCGGCAGGCTGGCACGGATGCGCTTGTCGCTGGTCACCTTGCCGTCCTTGACGGGGACATTGAGATCCTCGCGGATCAGCACCCGCTTGCCGGCAAGGTCGAGGTCGGACATCTTGATCACGGACATGATCGACTCCTTGGAAAGACTGGAAAGACTCGGGAAAACGATTTGCGGGACCCGCCCGATGACGGGTCCGGCGAACCGTTCTCGCGAACGATTCGCGGGGCCGGCGGCGGACCGCCGGCCCCACGCGGGCCATCAGCCGGCGACGTGACGCACGAAGCGCAGCATGTTGCAGGTGTAGCCGTACTCGTTGTCGTACCAGGACACCACCTTGACGAAGGTGTCGTCGAGCTGGATGCCGGCACCGGCATCGAAGATCGACGAGTAGCCCACGCCGCGGAAGTCGGTGGAGACCACCTTCTCGTCGGTGTAGGCCAGGGTGTCGCCCAGCGGGCTGGTCTCGGAAGCGGCCTTCATGGCGGCACAGATGTCGTCGTAGGAGGCCGGCTTCTCCAGCTCCACGGTGAGGTCGACCACGGAGACATCGGAAGTGGGCACGCGGAAGGCCATGCCGGTGAGCTTGCCGTTGAGTTCGGGCAGCACCTTGCCGACGGCCTTGGCGGCGCCGGTGGAGGACGGGATGATGTTCTCCAGGATGCCGCGGCCGCCGCGCCAGTCCTTCTGCGAAGGGCCGTCGACGGTCTTCTGGGTGGCGGTGGCGGCGTGCACGGTGCTCATCAGGCCGCGCTTGATGCCCCAGTTGTCGTGCAGCACCTTGGCGATCGGCGCCAGGCAGTTGGTGGTGCAGGAAGCGGCGGAGACGATGGCCTGGCCGGCATAGTCCTCGTGGTTGACGCCGTAGACGAACATCGGGGTGCCGTCCTTGGAGGGGGCGGACTGGACCACCTTTTTGGCGCCGGCCTGGATGTGCTTCTGGCAGGTCTCCTCGGTGAGGAACAGGCCGGTGGACTCGATCACCAGCTCGGCGCCGACCTCGTCCCACTTCAGGTCGGCCGGGTCGCGCTCGGCGGTGAGGCGGATCTTGCGGCCATCGACCACCAGGTTGTTGCCGTCGACGGCGATCTCGCCCGGGAAGCGGCCATGCACGGAGTCGTACTTGAGCATGTAGGCCAGGTACTCGGGGTCGAGCAGGTCGTTGATGCCGACGATCTCGATGTCGTCGCTGAACTCGTTGTACACGGCGCGGAACAC
>JALWNJ010000290.1 GCA_026995955.1 Gammaproteobacteria bacterium | reverse complement strand
CTCGTCGTTGAGCCCCTTCATGCCCTTGTACTTTTCGAGCTTGAACTTGGCCTGCTGCAGGTAGTACTGGTCGATGGCCATGGTGGACTGGTAGGTGGCCTCGTCGGCCAGCTTGTCGGCCTTGGCGTAGTCACCGCTGTCGTAGGCCGCCTTGGCCTTCTTGATGAGCTTGCCGGTGTCGCGCCATTCGTAACCCAGGGCAGCGGCCTCCTTGCGCTTGGCCTCGGCGACCTCGATGGAGCGCTGGGCCTCGGCCTGCAGGTCGCTGGCGCCGCCCTCCTCGGGGGCCGGCGTGCTGGCACAGCCCGCCAACAGGCCTGCGGTCATCAGGGCGGCGGGAATCAGACGATAGGTGCTGGCTTTCATGTTTGCTGGACTCCTGAGCAGGTTTTGTCTTTTTGGATGGTCAAGCCTTGACTTGAAAACTACACCCCGACCGAAACCCTGTCAAGGCGGAAAATGCGCATTGGATCAAGCTTTGCCGCCCCTCGATCAACCGCCACCCGCCGCCTGCTTGCGGGCCCGGATGGCCGCCTCCCGCGCCTCCTCGGCAAGCAGACGCGCCCTGCTGTAATCGCCCGCGTCCAGGGCCCGTTCCGCGGCCTCCAGCAGGGCGCGGGCCTCGGCCCAGGCCTCCGGCGCGCGGTCAGGCGCCCCCACCTCCCGGGCTACCTGCAGGGCCTGGCGGGCATCGCTCATCTCCTGTACCGGCATGGCGGTACAGCCGAACAACCCGGTGAGCAGCAGCAGGGCGAGAACGAGGCGCAGGCGGGTCATGCGGGCTCTCTGCCCGAAAGGGGCGGCAGTGGGGTATTCAGAATCCGGGCCGGCATGCAGGATTCCTTGATTTGTCCGTGAGTTGCATCGACACTATCACCCGTCCCGAAACCCGTCAAGAACGAGGCCACAGGCTATGAGCGACCCGGTCGTGATCTACCACAACCCGCGCTGCAGCAAGTCGCGCCAGACCCTGCAGCTGCTCCAGGAACAGGGCATCGAACCCCGGGTGGTGAAGTACCTGGACAACCCGCCCTCGGCCGAGGAGCTGGCACACATCCTGGACCTGCTGGGCATGGAGCCGCGCGAGCTGATGCGGCGCAAGGAGAAGGAATACAGGGAACTGGGGCTTGACGACCCCGCGCTGACGCGTGAACAGCTCATCGAGGCCATGGTGCAGCACCCGAGACTGATCGAGCGGCCCATCGTGCTGGCCAATGGCAAGGCTGCCCTCGGACGGCCGCCGGAACGCGTGCTGGACATCCTCTGATGGCACCGCTGCTGGTCCTGTACTACAGCCGTCACGGCAGCACGCGCCGCATGGCCGAGCTGGTGGCCCGCGGCATCGGCGAGACCGGCGCCGAGGCCATGCTGCGCACCGTGCCCGAGGTGTCGGCCGAGTGCGAGGCGGTGGCACCCGAGGTGCCGGATCATGGTCACCCCTACTGCACACTCGAGGAGCTGCGCCAGTGCAGCGGGCTGCTGCTGGGCAGCCCGACCCGCTTCGGCAACATGGCGGCGCCGCTCAAGTACTTCCTGGAGCAGACCTCCGGCCTGTGGATGGAGGGGGCCCTGGCTGGCAAGCCGGCCGGCGTGTTCACCAGCACCGCCAGCCTGCACGGGGGGCAGGAATCGACCCTGCTGAGCATGATGCTGCCGCTGATGCATCACGGCATGCTCGTCTGCGGCCTGCCCTACACCGAAACGGCGCTCACCCGTACCCGCAGCGGCGGCACCCCCTACGGCCCCAGCCACTTCGCCGGCGCCGAGGGTGAAGAACCCTTCACCGACGAAGAGGCCACACTGTGCCGGGCGCTCGGGCGGCGGGTGGCCAAAATCGCGCAGCGGCTGGACGCGTGATGGATCGTCGCACCCTGGCCTGGGGCCTGGCCCTGCTCGGCCTGTTCGGCCTGATCGTCTCGCTCACCGTCTGGCATGCCTGGATCTCGCCGCCGCAGAAGCTGCCGCGCACCCTGATGCTGCTGGTGACGGTCGGCCCCCTGTTCCTGCCCATGCGCGGCCTGCTGCACGGCCGCCCGCGCACCGCGGCCTGGAGCACCTTCCTGGCGCTGTTCTACTTCATCGCCGGCATCGACCACATCGCAACAGAGGGCGCACGGGCCTTCGGCTGGCTGGAGACCGGGCTCGCCCTGTGCCTGTTCCTGGGCAGCATGTTCTATGCGCGGCTGGAGGGGCGCCGGCGGCGGCGAATCCTGGAACAGCACACGGAGAAACGCGAATAATTTCGATCGCGCTTCCTGAAAGAAAACCGCCCAATGCAAGGGCAGCTTCTTGCAAAGCAAGCTTTCAATACAAGGTCATCAGGATCTCGGTTTTCCACACCGCCGAAGCTTGTGCTCTGCAGCCAATGGCCATGGAGCGATTACCAAGGTTGCGGCGCAACTCTCCCGAAGCCTTCATGATGATCTTGCGCAGCCATCCTTTGACAAGGACAGCATGTCCACCCACCAGACTGGCAGACAAGTTTCTCAATCGTTCGTCGCAGAGCATGGCGGAATTCCATGCATGCTCCACGGCGTCAACAGTACGCTCGTTGTATAGCGCCTTTTTGTCGAGCAACGCATCCTGAGGACCATAGAGGAGGCTGACGAGATGGGCCAATGTTTCCTTTTGCTCTGAATTGAGTCCTGACATTCTTAGCGCACTCCTTGCTCAATCAATCCCCGGAGCCAGTCGGGATCCGTTTTGCCTGCCAGACGCAAAATGCCAATCCGGTCGGAACGACCTGAATCAAGGAACATGACCATCGCTCGCTCCTTGCCCGCGATCACCAGGGCATCCCCTCTGCGCCAGGGCCATTTTCGAAAGACTTCCGCACCAAGCGCCTCATGAACTGCCGCCCGGATTTTCTTCCATTCGGCACAGGCAGCGAGCGAAGGCCGGCAAGCCCCGTTTTCACCCCAGAGAAAACGGGCCCAGAGGCGTACATCGCCTTTCGCTTCCATGATCCCCTGCTGGACGAGCATGTCCACATCGAGCGTTTCCAGCGTCATTGCGCGATGTCCGGGAAGCAGGATGGTCAGCTCTGTGCTGCCCACGATCCGGGCAGCAGCGAGATCACCGGGGGAGACATGCAATTCCAGCAAATCGTCAACGCTGATCGCGACATCGGGATCGCCA
>JALWNJ010000289.1 GCA_026995955.1 Gammaproteobacteria bacterium | reverse complement strand
GCCCAGCCACGGTTACGCCCCTTGAAAACCTTGCGGAACTTTGTACGTTTAGGTTGCAACATCTCTCGCTACCCCTATGCCTTCACTGCTGCTTTGCTGGCGCCTTCTTCGGCATCGGCAGCATTCTTGTCGAAAACCTCACCCTTGAAGATCCAGACCTTGATCCCGATGACACCATAGGTGGTGTGCGCCTCGGCGGTACCGTAGTCGATATCGGCCCGCAGGGTGTGCAAGGGAACCCGGCCCTCGCGATACCACTCGGTGCGCGCAATCTCGGCGCCGTTGAGACGGCCTGCCACATTGATGCGAATACCCTGGGCGCCGAGACGCATGGTATTGGATACCGCCCGCTTCATGGCACGGCGGAACATGATGCGCTTTTCCAGTTGTTGCGCCACGCCCTCGGCCACCAGGGTGGCATCGAGCTCGGGCTTGCGAATCTCCTCGATATTGATGTGCACCGGCACACCCATCATCTTGGCCACTTCGTTGCGCAGACGCTCCACATCCTCGCCCTTCTTGCCGATCGCGATGGCGGGGCGTGCCGTATGAATGGTAATACGGGCGTTGCGCGCCGGGCGTGCGATCTCGATCTTGCTGACCGAGGCATGCTTGAGCTTGTTCTTGAGAAAATCACGAACTTTCAGATCCGTGTTGAGGAAGCCGGCAAAGTCCTTGCTCTCGGCGTACCACTTGGAATTCCAATCGGTGACGATGCCCAGACGAAACCCGGTGGGATGTACTTTTTGCCCCATGACTCTTCCTCTCAACTGTCCGCCACAGTCACATTGATGTGACTGGTGCGCTTCAAAATACGATTGGCACGCCCCTTGGCGCGAGGCTGGATCCGCTTGTAGGTCGGCCCCTCGTCCACGGTCACGCGGGAGACCACCAGCTCGTCGATATCGGCGCCCTCATTGTGCTCGGCATTGGCGATGGCGGATTCCAGCACTTTTTTCATGATGGCCGCTGCCTTCTTGTTGCTGAACGACAGCAACTGCAGAGCCTTCTCCACCGGCTGACCCCGCATCTGATCCGCGACCAGACGGGCCTTCTGAGGAGAGATGCGCGCATAACGCAGTTTTGCATTGACCTGCATGACAGTCTCCTTTATTTACCCTTCTTGTCGGCCGCGTGCCCGCGATAGGTCCGCGTCAAGGCGAACTCGCCCAGCTTGTGGCCCACCATGTTTTCATTGATCAGTACCGGCACATGCTGACGACCGTTGTGCACCGCAATGGTCAGGCCGACCATCTCCGGAATCACCATGGAGCGACGCGACCAGGTCTTGATGGGCCGCCGATTATTGGTTTCCACCGCCTGCCGGACCTTGTTCAACAAATGCTCGTCGATAAACGGGCCTTTCTTGATTGAACGTGGCATGATTAATCCTCTTCCTGTTTACTTGCGACGGCGCACGATCATCTTGTCGGTGCGCTTGTTGTGTCGAGTCTTGTAGCCTTTGGTCGGCACGCCCCAGGGCGTCACCGGATGGCGGCCGCCCGAGGTCCGGCCCTCACCACCACCGTGGGGGTGATCCACCGGGTTCATGGCCACACCGCGCACGGTGGGACGAATGCCACGCCAGCGCTTGGCACCGGCCTTGCCCAAGGAACGCAGGTTGTGCTCGGAATTGCTCACCTCACCCAGGGTGGCCTTGCAATCGGCCGGAACCTTGCGAATCTCGCCGGAGCGCAGACGCAACATGGCATGCGCCCCTTCCTTGGCCACCAGTTGCACCGAGGCCCCCGCACTACGCGCGATCTGCGCACCCTTGCCCGGCTTCAACTCCACGCAATGCACCACGCTACCGGTGGGAATGTTGCGCAGCGGCAGGCAATTGCCCGGCTTGATGGGCGCATCGGCGCCGGAGACCACTTGCGCGCCGGCCTTCACGCCCTTGGGCGCGATGATGTAACGACGCTCACCGTCGGCATAGCAGAGCAGGGCGATATGGGCGCTGCGGTTGGGGTCGTATTCGAGACGCTCCACCCTGGCCGGGATACCGTCCTTGTTGCGCTTGAAATCGATAATGCGATAGTGGTGCTTGTGACCACCGCCACGATGGCGCACGGTGATGCGGCCATTGTTGTTGCGACCGGCATTCTGCTTCTGCTTCTCCAGCAGCGGCGCATAGGGAGCCCCCTTGTGCAGGTCGTCACCCACGACCCTGACGACGAAGCGGCGCCCCGGGGATGTTGGTTTGGATTTAACTACGGCCATTTCTCTCTACCTCTCGCTGCTCACTCGGCGCCCAGAAAGTCGATTTCCTGGCCTTCAGCCAGCGACACATAGGCCTTCTTCCAATCGGGACGACGTCCACCACGGGCCTGCAGGCGACCCTTGGTCTTGCCCTTCATGTTAACCACCCGCACCTTGTCGACCTTGACCTCGAACATCAATTCGACAGCCTTCTTGATCTCGGCCTTGGTTGCATCGGTAACCACCTTGAAGACGAACTGGTTCTGCCCATCGGCCAGGCCCGTGGTCTTTTCGGAAACATGCGGCGCCAACAGCACTTTCATCAAACGTTCCTGATTCATGCCAGCATCTCCTCGAGTTTCTTCAGCGCCGCCTCGGTCATCACGACCTTGTCGTGGGCCACCAGGCTCACCGGATCCACCTTGCTCACTTCGCGCGCTTCCACATTGGGGATGTTGCGCGAGGCCAGGTGCAACCTCTCGTCGTATTGCTCGCTCAGCAACAGCGCATTGCTCACACCAAGATCCGCCAGCCGACCCACCAGCAACTTGGTCTTGGGCGCCTCCAGCGACAGCTCGTCGACCACCAGCAGACGGTCCTGACGCACCAGCTCGGAAACAATGGAACGCATGGCCGCCCGGCGCATTTTCTTGTTGACCTTCTGGGAATAGTCCTGCGGCACGGCGGCAAAGGTCTTGCCACCACTGCGCCACAGCGGGCTGCGAATGGTGCCGGCGCGAGCACGCCCGGTACCCTTCTGACGCCAGGGCTTGGCGCCACCGCCCCTGACCTGGGAACGCGACTTTTGCGCACGGGTGCCGGCGCGGGCACCAGCCAAATGAGCAACCACCACCTGATGCACCAGGTCTTCATTGAAATCGCGGGCAAAAACCTGCTCGGAAACTTCCACCGAACGGTCGCCGGCATTACTGGTAAC
>JALWNJ010000288.1 GCA_026995955.1 Gammaproteobacteria bacterium | reverse complement strand
ACACGGCCGTGCCGACGGGCAGGGTGCCGCCGCCCGGGTTGAGGTCGCCGACATTGCCCTTGATGCCGGTGGTCATGTCGTTCTGGAACAGGCTGCCCAGGCCCTCCTGCTGGCTGAAGAGGGTACCGCCGCCGGTCTGGCCGATGAGCACCGGGTTGCCGTTGACCGAGGCCAGGTTGGCCCAGTTGATGCCGGCCTGGAAGGAGTCGCGCAGCTGTACCTCGACGATCTTGGCCTCGATGATCACCTGTCGCTCCAGCGCCAGCTGCGACTGGCGCAGGAAGCGCTCCACCTCGCGCAGTTCGGCCGGCATGCCGCGCACCAGCACCACGCTGGCCTGCGGCGTGGCGATCACCTCGCGGCCCTTGCCCTCGCCGACAATGGCCTTGAGCGCCTTGACCAGCTCTGTCCAGTAATCGACCTCGGTCTCGGTCTTGACCTTGGCCGCCGGCAGGGCGCGGCCGCCGGTGCCGCCGTAGATGCCGGTGCCGGTGACGGACCCGGTGCTGCCGGTGGTGCCGTACTGGCCATTGCTGCGCTGGATGGAGCCGGAACTGATGCGCACCCGCGACTCACCCATGCGCTTGAGGTTGAGGTAGTTGATGGGGAACACGCGGGCCTGAAGCCTGCGCGGGGTGACGATGTAGTTGCGCCCGCGCAGCTCGTACTCGTAGCCGTAGACCTCGCGCACCAGGTCCATCACCTCGGGCACGGTGACGCCGCTCAGGCTGAGGCTGACGCGGCCCTTCACATCGGGGTGGACGATCATGTTGTAGGGCGTGCCCTTGACCAGGCTCATGAAGAACTCGCGCGCCGGCGCGCGATGCACATCCACATCGAAGCGCCGCTCGGGCACCTGCTCGTGTTCGCGCAGGGTCTGCACCACCGGCGGCAGCAGGGCGGCCTCGACGGCAGGATCGAGCCGCGTCGGCGGCGCAGCGGGTGTGGGTGCCGCTGCCTTCGTGGCAGTGGTCGGGCGCTTGCCGGCGTCGGCATCGGGCGTCGGCTCGGGCCTGGGCTGCGCGGCGCAGGCGGCCAGCAAGACGGCCAGAGACAGGACGGAGGTCAATCGGCACAGGGTGTTCATCGGTCCACCTTCTTTACCTTGGGCATGGCGAGCCGCACGACGATGCGCCGGCTCCCCTGTTGCAACACGACATGGCCGGGATGGATGGCCACCAGCCGCGCGCCATGAATGCGTTCTCCCACGGCCAGCGCGCGGCCGTTGATCACCGCCACGCGGCGGCCGGGCGACACCAGCACCGACTGCAGGCGCCAGCTCGGCGCGCTGGCGCGGGCGCGCTTCGCCGGGCGCGCCCGGGCCGGTGGCTGCATGGGATCGGGCAGGGCCTCCGGCCCGCCCTGGGGGGACGCAACCGGCTCGCCGGCCAGGGTCGGCGCCGACAGCAGCAGGATCAGCATCACGGCCGGCCATCTAGCCACGGATCCAGCCCTCCTCCACGCTGAGCGTGAACAGGCGCAGACGGATGTCGGTGTGCGGATGGCCCTTTTCGGGATCCGTGGCCAGTTCCAGCGCCTGCCAGTAGAAACGCCAGTCCAGCCCCTCCAGCCGCCGTACATAGGCCAGCGCCTCGCGGAAGCTGCCGCGGAAACGCAGCTCCACCGGATGGCGGAACACCAGCGGCTCGGGTTCCGGCGCCTGCTCGCCGGTCAGCGCCTCGCCGGCCTCGTCACTGGCCTCGGGTTCGTCACGCAGGGCCACCTCGCTGGGCAGGGACTCGAGCGACACCAGCTCCAGGCCCGGTTCGCGCGCCAGCACCGAGCGCAGCAGGGCGCTCATCTCGGAGGGCGGGATCAGCGCCAGACGCAGCCCGGAGAGGCGCCGGTCGAGCCTTTGCTCCTCGGCGCGCAGGCGCTCGAGGCGGGCGCGGACCTGGCGATTGGGATCGCGCGCGGCGCGGGCCTCCAGGCTGGTGATGGTGGCCTGCAGGGTACTCACCTGCTGCGCCAGGCGGGCATTGGACTCGGCCATCTGACGGTTGCGCTGGCTCAGCGGGCCATGCCAGAAACCATCCCAGGCCACCAGCAGCACGAGCACCGCGGCCAGCACCACCAGCAGCTGCTCCCGTGGCTTGAGGGCGTCGAACCGCGCGGCCAGGGCCTGCCAGCGCTCGGACAGGGTCATCGTCTCGCCTCCTGTCCAGGGCCCTTCGTCTCGGGCGGTTCGGTAGCCAGTTCCCAGCGATGCCAGTCGCCCGCCTCCTCGTCCTTCTGCACCCCCAGGTAGTTGAACGCCACCCTGGCGAAGGCCGGCTGGCCACCGAGCCGGGCGATGTAGTCGGGCAGCCGGTCCGGGGCCTGCGACTGGCCCTGCAGGCGGATGCGGTGGCCGCCGCTGTCGAGCAGGATGCGATTCAGCCACAGGCTGTCGTCGTCGCTGCGCGCCAGGGCCTCCAGATGGGCGGAGAAGCCGGTGGTGTTGCCCAGCCGCTCGTCGAGGATCAGGTCGAGGATGCGCTGCTTGCGTGCCAGCACGCGCTGCAGCCGGGCCTCCTCCTGCTGCAGGGCAGGATCGACGCGCTGCGCCTCGATCTGCTGCTGCAGCTGCTGCATGCGCTGCGTCAGGTCGGCGACCCGGGCCTGCAGGCGCTGTTGCTCGGCCTGCAGGCCGCGCGCGCGCCAGCTCTGGTAACCCCCCATCAGCAGCAGCACCAGGGCCAGGCCGCCGACCCCGGCCACCGCCAGCGTGAAGCGACCGCTGACCGTGCCGCCGGTGCCCTGGGGCAGCAGGTTGATCTGCTGGCGCGCCATCAGGCCGCATCCTCCGCCGCCAGTGCCGGCAGCTCGCGCATGGCCGCCCCCAGCGCCAGCAGGACGCCGGGCTCGTCGACCAGCCCACTCTCGATGATCTGCGGTCCGGCGCCGGGCAGCAGCTCCTCGACCCCCAGCGCCAGCACCTGCAGCGGCAGGGAGGCGGACAGGGCGTCCTGCAGCAGGGCGCCGGCGGTGCCCGGCGGCGACACGATCAGTCGGCTGACCGGGGGCTGGGCAAAGTGACGGTCGAAGTAGTCCAGCGACCGCTGTACCTCCAGCACCAGCCGCTCGCGCGGGCCCTCCTCCAGCGACAGGCCCGGCTCCGGGGCCTCGCCGGCCTCGCGCAGGACCCCCAGCCCGATCTGCAGATCGCGCGAGAAGTACAGCACCTCGCCACGGCTGATGCACACCAGGCTGTAGTCCTCGCCCACCAGCAGATGGGCCACGCTGTGCTGCGGCGCGCTGGCACGCGCGCTGAGATTGCGCAGGGCAAAGTCGGCGATGTCCACCGCCGTCACCTGCAGGCCGATCCGCTCGGCCTGTTGCAGGCGCCGTTCCACCAGGGCACGCCGCGCGGCCACCACGAACACCCAGCTCGCGGCACGGGCATGGCTGTCCAGACCGGGAATGGTGAAGACATCGACCTGCGCCTCGTCCACCGGCCAGGGCAGCAGGTCGCCCAGCTTCCAGCGCACGGACTCGGCCAGCTCCTCATCCGGAACCGGCGGTCGCTCCATGTTGAGCAGTTCGTATTCCCCGGGGGCCAGGCACAGGGTAGCGGCGGCCTTGCGCAGGCGGTGACGGCCGAGCAGGTCGGCAAAGGCGGCCGGGGCCTCGTCGGCCGACACGCTGGCGGCGGCCAGGATCTCCGGCCGACCGGTATCGGGGCCGAGCAGCACCAGCGCGGCGCGTTCGCCGGAAAACTGGATGCCGGCGCGCGCCCAGCGCCCGGCTGCCCCCGTCAGACGATCCAGAATCGGTATCCGCAATGCCTTGTCGCCCTCGTTGCCCTCCGCCATCCCATGCCGCCACTCATGTCGGTGCGGCACGGCCTCTCCTGGCCACCTGTTTCCCGCTCTGCACCGGGTTGCTTTCCTTGCCGCTATTATAGGTTATGAAACGAATCTTACAATCGAGCTAAGGTACAATCAACAAGCCCTTGATTTTCAATCACAAGAACAGCTCCGGGCCTCGTTCAGGCGCAGGCTGCCGGTGAGCTGGGCCAGCTCCGGTATGCCGTGTTCGTCGAGGTAGGCGGCCAGCCCCTGATTGATCTTTCGGCACACCAGCGGGTCGTAGAACAGGGCGGTGCCCACGCCGACCGCGCTGGCGCCGGCGATGATGAACTCCAGCGCGTCCTCGGCGCTGGCGATGCCGCCCTGACCGATGATGGGGATGCCGTGCTCGCGCGCCACCTGGTAGACCTGATGCACCTTGAGCAGGGCCACCGGCTTGATTGCCGGGCCCGACAGCCCGCCCTGGTTGTTGCCGATGATCGGGGTTCGCGAATGGATGTCGATGGCCATGCCCATCAGGGTGTTGATGACGGCGAAGGCGTCGGTGCCGGCCTCGATGCAGCCGCGGGCGTTGGCGGCGATATCGGTCTGGTTGGGCGAGAGCTTGGTGATCAGCGGCTTGTCGGTGGCGCGGCGGCAGGCCTCCACCACCCGCGCCGACATGGCCGGGTCGTTGCCGAAGGCGACGCCCCCCTCTTTCACATTGGGACAGGAGATGTTGATCTCGATGGCGTCGATGGGCGAGTCGTCGAAGCGCCGCGTGACCTCGTGGTACTCCTCCACCGTGGAGCCGGAGACATTGGCGATGAAGCGGGTCTCGGAGAAGTCCAGCGTGGGCAGGATCTCGTTCACGACATGATCGACGCCGGGATTCTGCAGACCAATGGCGTTGAGCATGCCCATCGGCGTCTCGTACACCCGGTGCGGCGGGTTGCCCAGGCGCGGCTCGAGGGTGGTACCCTTGAGGCACACCGCGCCCACCTCGCGGTTGGAGAAGCCGGCCACCCGGGTGTATTCCTCGCCGAAGCCGACGCAGCCCGACAGCAGCACGATGGGGCTGGCGAGGCGCAGCCCGCAGAAGTCGATGGCCAGGCGTGGATCGGGGGTCGTTTCGTCGCTCATGTTTCACATCGTCCTGTACCAGCCGGAGATCCCACCCAATACCGGCAATGTCATCCGCCTGTGCGCCAACACCGGCTGCCGGCTGCACCTGATTCATCCGCTCGGTTTCGAGATGGACGACCGGCGGCTGCGCCGTGCCGGACTGGACTACGACGAGTGGGCCGATGTGGCAGAGTATGCCAGCCTCGACGCCTTCCTGACAGCCGTGCGCCCGCCGCGCCTGTTTGCCTGTTCCACGCACGGGACGCGCAGCCCCTTCGACACCCGTTTCTTCCCCGGCGACGCCTTCCTGTTCGGCCCCGAGACGCGCGGCCTGCCGCGCGCGCTGCTCGATTCGCTGCCGCCGGAGCGGGTGCTGCGGCTGCCCATGCGCGAGGGCTCGCGCAGCCTCAACCTGAGCAACGCGGTGGCCGTCTGCGCCTACGAGGCCTGGCGCCAGAACGGGCTGGTGGGCGGGCGCTGAGGCTCAGCGCAGCGCCAGGCTGCGCAGGCCGGCCCAGCCGAGCAGCCCCAACCCGGCGCCGCCGAGCAGCCAGCTGGCGAGCGGCAGCCCGGCGGCCAGGGGCAGGCCGGGCACCGTGGCCAGCACGGCGCCGGCGACCAGCCCGGCCGCCCCGGCCAGGGCCATGAGCTGGCTGCGGTGCTGGCGGGCGAGCTGGCCGCGCAGCGCGTCGAGCTGCGGGGCCCGGTATTCGATCTTCAGTTCGTCGCGCGCCGCCTTGCGCAGCACCTCGTGCATCAGCCCGGGCATCTCCGGCAGCTTTTCCATGAACAGCGGCAGGTGGTGGCGGGCGCTGTTGACCAACCCCTTCCAGCCCAGGTGCTCGTGCATCCAGTCCTCGAGAAAGGGCTTGGCGGTCTGCCACAGGTCGAGGTCGGGATAGAGCTGGCGGCCCAGGCCCTCGATGTTCAGCAGGGTCTTCTGCAGCAGCACCAGCTGCGGCTGCACCTCCATGTTGAAGCGGCGCGCGGTCTGGAACAGGCGCAACAGCAGCTGGCCGAAGGAGATCTCCTTCAGCGGGCGCTGGAAGATGGGCTCGCAGACGGTGCGGATGGCGGACTCGAACTCGTCGATGCGGGTGTCCTTGGGCACCCAGCCGGATTCGACATGCAGCTCGGCCACGCGCAGGTAGTCGCGGTTGAAGAAGGCATGGAAGTTCTCGGCCAGGTAGCGCTGGTCCTCCGGCGACAGGCTGCCGACGATGCCGAAGTCCACCGCCAGCCAGCGCGGATCGGCGGGGTCGGCGAGATCGACGAAGATGTTGCCGGGGTGCATGTCGGCATGGAAGAAGTTGTGGCGGAACACCTGGGTGAAGAAGATCTCCACGCCGCGCTCGGCCAGCAGGCGCATGTCGGTGCCGGCGGCACGCAGGGTCTCGACCTCGCCCACCGGAATGCCGTGGATGCGCTCCATCACCAGCACGCGGCGCGCGCAGTAGTCCCAGTGCACCTCGGGGATGTAGAGGATGGGCGAGCCGCGGAAGTTGTTGCGCAGCTGGTTGGCGTTGGCGGCCTCGCGCAGCAGGTCCAGCTCGTCGAAGATGGTCTTCTCGAACTCGGCCACCACTTCCACCGGGCGCAGGCGGCGGCCGTCGGGCAGGTAGCGCTGGGCCAGCTCGGCGATGGTGTAGAGCAGGGCGATGTCGTGGCGGATGACGCGCTCGATGCCGGGGCGCACCACCTTGACGATGACCTCACGGCCGTCGCGCAGGCGGGCGGTGTGCACCTGGGCGATGGAGGCCGAGGCCAGCGGCTGCTCGTCGAAACCGTCGAGGCGCTCCTCGATGGGGCAACCCCAGGCGTCCTCGACGATGCGCCGCGCCTCGGCGCCGGGGAAGGGGGGCACGCGGTCCTGCAGCTTCGCCAGTTCCTCGGCGATGTCGTCGGGCAGCAGGTCGCGGCGGGTGGACAGCGCCTGGCCGAACTTGACGAAGATCGGCCCCAGGTCCTCCAGCGCGCCGCGGATGCGCGCGCCGCGCGGCGGCAGACGGCGTGGCAGCCAGGTCCAGGGCAGCAGGTGGTAGAAGAAGCGCACCGGACGGAACAGGTGCAGGGCGAAGACCAGTTCGTCGAGCCCGTGACGCAGCAGCACCAGGCTGATCTGGATCAGGCGCAGGGCCTGGCCGAGGCGTCTCATGCGGGGCCGGCCTCCGCGCGCCTCGCCTCCAGCCGCCGCAACCGCGCCTCCAGGCGATCGACATCGGCACGCAGGGCCTCGACGCCCTGCAGCCAGTGCTCCAGTTCGGCCGAGGCCGGCAGCAGCCGCGCCTCCTCGGTGAGGTATTCGCCCAGATCCTGTTCCAGCGCGGCCGCGCTGTCGCGCAGCCAGTCGCCGCCGGCGCGCAGCAGGCGGGCAAGCTGGTGGCCGGCGACATCGCCCAGTCCGCGGGCCAGGAGCTCCTCCCAGTCCACGGCGGAGAGCCGCAGCAGGCCGCCCAGGCGCTGGGCGAAGGCGGTGTCGCCGGTGATGCGCGCGGCGCCCTCGAGCAGCGCCTCGCCGCCGCCCAGCGACATGCGCATGAGGCCCAGCGGGGTGGCATGGATGGTGGCATCGGGCGCGCCGGCGTACTCGCCCAGCACCTGCACGCGGCGGCCGGCCGCCAGCAGCCAGAGCTGGAGATCCAGCCCCTCGATGTCCAGACACAGCACGCGGCCGGTGAGCGCCGGCAGGGCCTCGGCGGCCTCCAGGTTGGCCGTCAGCATGGCGTTGAGCGCCGTCTCCAGGGCCTCGGTGAGCAGGGCGGGGGCGGCGGCCATGTGCGCGGGCCTCAGAGCTTGTAGCCGCGATGGATGGCGACGATGCCGCCGGTGAGGTTGAAGTATTCCACCCGCTCGAACCCGGCCTGCTCCATCATGCCCTTGAGCGTCTCCTGGTCGGGGTGTACGCGGATCGACTCGGCCAGATAGCGGTAGCTCTCCTCGTCGCCGGCCACGACGCGCCCCATCAGCGGCAACAGCTTGAAGGAATACAGATCGTAGACCTTCGACAGCGGCTCGTTCACCGGATGCGAGAACTCCAGCACCAGCAGGCGCCCGCCGGGCTTGAGGCAGCGGTGCATGGCGGCCAGTGCCCGTTCCTTGCGGGTGACATTGCGCAGGCCGAAGCCGATGGTGATGCAGTCGAAGCTGTTGTCGGGAAAGGGCAGGGCCTCGGCGTTGGCCTGCACGAACTCGGTGTTGCGCACCAGGCCTTCGTCGATGAGCCGGTCGCGGCCCTCGCGCAGCATGGATTCGTTGATGTCGGACAGCACCACCAGGCCGCTGTCGCCCACCTGGGGCGCGAAGCGGGCGGCGAGGTCGCCGGTGCCGCCGGCCAGGTCCAGCACCCGGTCGCCGGGACGCACCCCGGCGAGTTCCACGGTGACCCGCTTCCACAGCCGATGGATGCCCATCGACATGAGGTCGTTCATCAGGTCGTACTTGTCGGCCACGCGGTGGAACACGCCGGCCACGCGGCGTGCCTTTTCTTCCACCGGCACCTTCTGGAAGCCGAAGTGGGTGGTGTCCTGCTCGGCCATGCGGGCCTCCTCGTGCGGTTGGCGTGTGTCCGCGGGCTCAGCCCAGGTCGGGGTCGGGGCCCTTGCGCTGGAAGCCGGCCTCCTCGAGCTGCTTCAGGTAGTCGGCCCAGTATTGCTCGCGATTGACCCCGAGATCATAGAGGTAATCCCAATCATAAATACCGCTGTCGTGGTTGTCATCAAAGATGATGCGAATGGCGTAGTTGCCCACTCCCTCGACATCCTTGATCTTCACGTTCTCCTTTCCCACCTGCAGCTTGCCCTGGCCCGGGCCGTGGCCGCGCACCTCGGCCGAGGGCGACAGCACGCGCAGGTATTCGGCCGGCAGTTTGAAGCGTTCGCCGTCCTCGTAGGCCAGCTCGAGGGTGTTGGATTCGGTGTGCAGGACGATCTCCGTCGGTCGCTTGCTCATGTTCGGGGCTCCTCGTTGATTCGGTTCCGGTGGATTACAGGATGTATCGGCTCAGGTCCTCGTTGCCGGCCAGTTCGGCGAGCTGGGCATCGACATACTCGGCGTCGATCACCACCTCCTCGCCGGAACGGTCCGGGGCCTCGAAGGAGATGCTCTCGGTGAGCCGTTCCATCAGGGTGTGCAGGCGCCGCGCGCCGATGTTCTCGGTGCGTTCGTTGACCTCGAAGGCCACCTCGGCGATGCGCGCGATGGCCTCGTCGGTAAAGCGCAGGCTGACGCCCTCGGTCCGGAGCAGGGCGACGTACTGCTCCACCAGCGAGGCATCGGGCTCGACCAGGATGCGCTTGAAGTCCTCCACGGTGAGCGCCTTGAGCTCGACGCGGATCGGCAGGCGGCCCTGCAGCTCGGGGATCAGGTCGGAGGGCTTGCTGACATGGAACGCGCCGGAGGCGATGAACAGGATGTGGTCGGTGCGCACCATGCCGTACCTGGTATTCACGGCGCAGCCCTCGACCAGCGGCAGCAGGTCGCGCTGCACGCCCTCGCGCGAGACATCGGCGCCGCTGCGCGCCTCGCTGCCGGCGATCTTGTCGATCTCGTCGATGAAGACGATGCCGTTCTGCTCCACCAGCTCGACGCAGCGCAGCTTGAGCTCCTCATGGTTGATGAGCTTCTGCGCCTCCTCCTCGGTGAGCAGGCGCAGGGCGTCGCGGATCGGCAGGCGGCGCTTCTGGCGCCGCGCGCCGCCCAGATTCTGGAACAGGCCCTGCAGCTGACTGGCCATCTCCTCCAGGCCGGGCGGGGTCATGATCTCGACGCCGAGCTGGCCGGCGACATCGATCTCGATCTCGCGCCCGTCGAGCTCGCCGGCGCGCAGCTTCTCGCGGAAGCGGCGCCGCGCCTCGCCCTCCTTCTGCTCCGGCTGTGGCTCGCCGAGGAAGCCGCTGGCCGGCGACGGCGGCGGAACCAGGATGTCGAGCACGCGCTCCTCGGCCAGCCGCTCGGCCTGTGGCCGCACCTTCTCCACCTCCTGCTCGCGCAGCAGGTTCATGGCGGCATCGGCCAGGTCGCGGATGATGGAATCGACCTCCTTGCCGACGTAGCCCACCTCGGTGAACTTGGTGGCCTCGACCTTGATGAAGGGCGCGCGGGCGAGCTGCGCCAGGCGGCGCGCGATCTCGGTCTTGCCGACCCCGGTGGGGCCGATCATGAGGATGTTCTTGGGCGTCACCTCGCGGCGCAGCGCCTCCGGCAGCTGCATGCGACGCCAGCGGTTGCGCAGGGCGATGGCCACCGCCCGCTTGGCCTCGGCCTGGCCGACGATGTGCTTGTCCAGCTCGGAGACGATCTCGCGCGGCGTCATGGCCTGCATGGTCATCAAAGCTCCTCGACGGTGAGGTTGTGGTTGGTGTAGATGCAGATGTCGGCGGCGATGTGCAGGGCCTTCTCGGCGATCTCGCGGGCGGAGAGCCCGGTGTTGTCCATCATCGCCCGCGCCGCGGCCTGGGCATAGGCGCCGCCGGAGCCGATGGCGATCAGGTCTTCCTCGGGCTCGATGACATCGCCGTTGCCGGAGATCATCAGCAGGGTGTCGCGATCGGCGACGATGAGCAGGGCCTCGAGACGGCGCAGCATGCGGTCGGTGCGCCAGTCCTTGGCCATCTCCACCGCGGCGCGCACCAGCTGGCCGCTGTGCGCCTGCAGCTTGGCCTCGAAGCGCTCGAACAGGGTGAAGGCATCGGCGGTGCCGCCGGCGAAACCGGCCAGCACCTTGTCGCCGTAGAGACGGCGCACCTTGCGCGCATTGCCCTTCATCACCGTGTCGCCCAGCGTCACCTGGCCGTCGCCGGCCATCGCCACGCGGCCGTCGCGGCGCACGCCGAGGATGGTGGTGCCTTCGAACTGCTGCATGTGCGGCTTCCTGGCTCGATTGCGGGAGGGCGATTGTACACCAGGCGGACCACGGCCCCGAGATTACCGGGCGACGATGGCGGTTTTGGCCTGAGCTCAGTAGAGGTCCACCGGGTCCACGTCCAGCGACCAGCGCAGCCGACGCGCGCCAGGGTCGGACTCGATGCGCGCCAGCAACTGCTCGATGGCGCCGTGCAGCGGCGGCCTCGTCCTGGCCAGCAGCAGCAGGTGATGGCGCCAGCGTCCGGCGCGGCGCGCCATCGGGGCCGGCACCGGCCCCCACAGCTGCACCCCCGGCGGCGGCGCCAGGCCCTCGACCAGCCCCTGCAGCCATTTGGCGCCGGCCGTCTCGTCGCTGCTCTCGCAGCGCAGCAGGGCCAGATGGCCGAAGGGCGGCAGGCCGGCGGCGCGACGCTCGTCGAGCAGCCTGTCGGCCACCGCCTCGTAGCCCGCGCGCACCAGCGCCTGCAGCAGCGGATGCTCGGGCTGGCGGGTCTGGATCAGCACCTCGCCGGGGCGTTCGCTGCGACCGGCGCGGCCGGCCACCTGCACGATGAGCTGTGCCATGCGTTCCGCGGCGCGCAGGTCGGCCGAGAACAGGCCCTGGTCGGCATCCAGCATGCCCACCAGGGTGACGCCGGGGAAGTCGTGCCCCTTGGCCAGCATCTGGGTGCCGATGAGGATGCGCGCCTCGCCGCTGCGGGCCCGCTCCAGCGCCGCCTCCAGCGCCCCGCGCCGGGCCGTGCTGTCGCGGTCGATGCGCTCCACCGCAAGCCCCGGGAAGTGCCGCGCCAGCGCCTCCTCGACCCGCTGCGTGCCCTGGCCGAGGCCGACCAGGTCGGGCGCACCGCAGGCGGGGCAGCGCTCGGGCGGGCGCTCCTCGTGGCCGCAGTGGTGGCAGCGCAGCAGCCGCTGCCGGGCATGCCAGGTGAGCCGCGCATCGCAGCGGTGACACAGGGCGATGTGGCCACAGCCCTGGCACAGCAGCACCGGCGCCCAGCCGCGCCGGTTGAGGAACAGCAGCACCTGGTTGCCGGCCTCGAGGTGGCGCTGCATGGCGCCCAGCAGGGCCCGCGACAGCCCCTCCTCGCCGGCATCGGCACGCAGGTCCACCAGTCCCATGCGCGGCGCCACCGCGGCCCCCGCCCGCGCCGGCAGCGACAGCCGCCGCCAGGGCCCCTCGCGCACCCGCTGCAACGCCTCCAGGGTGGGCGTGGCCGAGCCCAGCAGGGCCGGCACACCGGCGCGCCAGGCGCGCATCACCGCAAGGTCGCGGGCATGGTAGCGGAAGCCCTCCTGCTGCTTGAGCGAGGCATCGTGCTCCTCGTCCACCACCACCAGCCCCAGCCGCGGCAGGGGCGTAAACACCGCCGAGCGGGTGCCGATCACCACCCGCGCGGCGCCGCTCGCCGCCTGCTGCCAGGCGCAGTGCCGCTCACGGTCGTTGAGTCCGGAGTGCAGCACCGCGATGCCGCCGCCCAGGCGTTCACGGAAACGGCGCACCAGTTGTGGCGTGAGCCCGATCTCGGGCACCAGCACCAGGGCCTGGGCACCGCGTGCCAGCACCTGTTCGATGATGCGCAGATAGACCTCGGTCTTGCCGCTGCCGGTCACCCCCTGCAGCAGGAACACCTGCGCGCTGTCGAGAGCCGAGGTGACAGTCGCCACCGCGGCCTGCTGGGCCTCGTTGAGCGGCGGCCCGGGCCGGGGCGCGGCCACCTCGCCCTGCTGCCAGCAGGGCCGTTGCTCGCGCCGCACCAGACCGCGCGCCTCCAGCTTCTTCAGGGCCTCGCGCCAGCCCGGCGCCTCCAGCGCCTCCAGCGTCAGGGCGTCCAGCCCCGCCTCGCCGGCCTGCAGCAGCCGCTGCAGCAGGCCGCGCTGGCGGCTGGCGCGCGCCGGCACCGAGTCCGGCGCCGCCTCCGGCACCGCCCGCCACAGGGGCACGCCCTCGCCCCGCGCCGGAGCCCCCTGGCGCAGCCGTGCCGGCAGCGCGCTGGCCACCACCTCGCCAATGGGATGATGGTAATACCCCGCCGCCCATTCGAGCAGGGCGCGCATCGCCGCGTCCAGCAGCGGCGCCTCGTCCAGCACCTCGTGCACCGCCTTCAGCCGTGCCGGCGCCACCTCGCTCTCGTCGGTCAGCGCCATCACCACCCCGATGTGCTCGCGGCGTCCGAACGGCACGCGCACGCGCATCCCGGGC
>JALWNJ010000287.1 GCA_026995955.1 Gammaproteobacteria bacterium | reverse complement strand
GCGCTGTATTCGCTGCTGGGACGCTGGCGTGCGGTGCGTATCCGCCGCATCGTCGAACATTGCAACGACTGCGCCAAGTGCAATGCCATCTGCGAGTTCGGTCTGGATCCGATGCGGGACGATTTCGGCCAGGAATGCAACAACTGTTCGGCCTGCATCGCGGTCTGCCCGACCGATGCCATGACCTTTACCCTGCGTTTCCACGATCTGCCGAATCAGGGGCCGGGCCATCTCGGGCGCAAGTACCGCAAGCTGCATCAGGCGGAAGAAAGGCACGAGGAGGCGGCGGCATGAAACGGCGCAGCTTTCTGTCTGGTCTGGCCACGGGGACGGGACTGCTGTTCGCAGCCGGCCTGCCCTATGGCGTGGTCCGTCTGCTTGCGCCCAAACCCGTGCATGCAGAGCCCAAGGGACGCCGTCTGCGTCCACCCGGTGCACTGAAAGACGAGCAGGCCTTCGTCGATGCCTGCATCGGCTGCGGGCTCTGTGGCGAGGTGTGTCCCCCCCGCTGCATCGAGTTCCACGGGCGCGAAGGGGGGCATGAGATCAATACGCCCTACATCAATCCTGAGCGCAAGGGCTGTATCCTTTGCGGCAAGTGCATGGAAGCCTGTCCCACCAATGCCCTGACGGTGACGCCGCGCGAGAAGGTGGACATGGGCGTCGCCCAGATCGACCGGGCGGCCTGTTATCCCTGGGTGGATAAGGGCGTGTGCGGCGCATGCGTCAGTGTCTGCCCGCTGGGCGAGCGGGCCATCAGCTTCAGGATGTGGAATCAGTACCGCCCTGTGGTGCATGATGGCTGTGTCGGGTGTGGTCAGTGCGTCGAGGTCTGCCCGCATCCCAGCCTGCCGATCCGTATCGTCGATCGGCGCGAGGGGACCGTGACCCCGCATCGCATCTGAATACCCATGGGAGAGACGATGAGGCGAACCATCCGTGCCATGCTGCTGCTGTCGCTCTTGCCGGCGCTGGCGTCGGCCCATCATGTGCTCGGTCGTCCCTCTTACAGCCTCAACGAAGACTCCAATACCCCGCCGAGCATGCAGGTGGAGACCCAGATCGGCAAGTACTTTGTCACCTACATGGTCTTCCCCGCCTTCCCGCAACCCGGCAAGCCCGGGCGCATCAACCTGTATGTGAAGCGTCTGCGTGATGACCATCCCTTCCTGGGGAAGGTGCGATTCACGATCCGTGACGACAGTTGGCTCGCTTCAGACGATGCGCGCGAGGAACTGGGCGTTCAGGAGCCGGTGGACAATGTCTTCCGGCAGGGTTTTGTCATCAGCGAGCCGGGGGACTACCTGGTGATCGCGGAGTTCGAGGCGGAGGGGGAGCCCTATCGCATCGACTTTCCCCTGCGTATCGGAAACCCTTCTTCAATGGGGCCCCTGGGGATCACGCTGGGTGTGATCATCGTGTTGCTGATCGCCGTCAATCTGTTGCAGCGGCGCCGTCTGGCCCGACTCAAGACCAGCGAGTACCACGCCCGCGAGGAGGCCTGAGATGGCGCTGGGCGTGGGTGAGGCCCTGCAGTCGGTCATCTGCCTGGCACCGGGTTATGTGGCGCATCCGGGGCTGCCCGTGGGTTGGGTTGAACTTGTGCTGGCCGGCATGGTGCTGACCATGATCCGGGTACTCTGGCGACCCGAATCCGTCACGGCCGGTGCCGGGCGCTTCCACACGCTCGTCGACTTGCCCGGTATCGGTACCTGGTTGAGACGGCTGGCCCGTCATCATCATGTGCTGCTGGCGCTCAGGATGATGACGGTCGCGGTGTTTCTGCTGGTGATCTATGCCGGCCTGTTTGGCACACCGTTGCCGGAGCGGAACTTCGCCACCGTGGTCACCTGGTCGCTGTGGTGGACGGGCGTAATCCTGTCGGTGGCCTTCGTCGGTTCCGCCTGGTGTGCCATCTGTCCCTGGGATGCCCTGGCCACCTGGCTGGTGCGCCGCCGCCTGTGGCGGAGAGCACCGGAACATGTCTCGCTCAATCTGCGCGTGCCGCGCTGGCTGCGCACCGTGTGGCCGGCGTGGTGGATGTTCGTGGGCCTCACTTGGCTGGAGCTGGGTCTGGGCATTACCACCAGCCCGCATCTGACGGCGATCCTGGCCCTGGTGATTCTGGTGCTGACCCTGGTCTCGCAACTCCTGTTCGAGCGCAAGGCCTTTTGCCGCCACTTCTGTTCCGTGGGGCGCACCATTGGCCTGTACCAGCAGCTGTCGCCGTTGGCACTGCGCCCGATCGATCCCGAGGCCTGTGCCCGGTGTACCACGCTGGAGTGCTATCACGGCACGGCCGACATCGAGCCCTGTCCTACCCATCTGGTGATGGGGCGTCTGCGCGAGAACACCTTCTGTACCTCCTGCGGGGCCTGCAGCCAGTCCTGTCCACAGGCCAATGTGGCCTGGAGCAGCCGTCCACTCGGCAGCGAGGCGATGCTGGATGCGCGTCCGCGCTGGGATCTGGCCTGGTTCGTTCTGGCGCTGGTTTCGCTCACCAGCTTTCATGGCCTTACCATGCTGCCGGTCTGGGAAGACTGGGCCAGGCAGGTGGCACAGGTCATCGGCGATTCCGGCCAGTTGCTGTGGACCTTTACCCTGGGCATGGCCGCCAGCATGGCGGTACCGATGGCGCTCTTCGTGCTGGTTGCCTGGGTCACCTGGCAGATGGATGGTCGCAAACTGCCGTTTCGCCGCCTCTTTTCGGTGCTGGCCATCCCGGTTCTGCCTCTCGCGTTCAGCTATCATCTGGCGCACAATCTCAATCATCTGGTGCGCGAGGGGCGCGGGGCCTCGGCGGTGCTGCTCAATCCGCTGGGCAAGGGCGCCCTGCCCATGAGCGAGGCCGAGATGCTGCAGCGCCAGTTGCATCCGCTGCTGGATCAGGATCTGCTGTTCGCCCTTCAGGCCGGGCTACTGGTATTCGGCTTCTGGCTGGCGGTGCGCATCCTGCAAAGCCGCATGAGCCAGATCGCGGGGGCAGGCCCCGCGCGCAGCCTGATGCTGCCCATGCTGGTTTTTGTCGCCGGCATGAGCCTTTTCAATCTGTGGCTGCTGATGCAGCCCATGGTCATGCGGATGTGAGCATGGATCGTCGTGCCTTTTTCCGCCGCGCATTGCGCAAGGGTGGCGAGCAGGTGGTGCGGCATGTCGAGCGCCGGGTGCAGCGCAAGGCGGCCCGCTGGATCCGTCCGCCCTGGGCGGTGCCCGAGGTGGAGTTCCTTCTGGCCTGCACCCGCTGTGGTGCCTGCATCGAGGCCTGCCCGCACGGGGTCGTCTTCCCCTTGCCCGCGCGCCTTGGCGCCGAGGTGGTGGCGACCCCCGCCCTGGATCTGACCACCCGAGGTTGCCATCTCTGCGATGACTGGCCCTGTGTCGCGGCCTGCGAGCCGGGGGCGCTACGCTTTCCCACGCCGCCGCAAGAAGAGGAGGGGGGCAACGAGGAGACGGCAGTTCCCGCATCTCCGCCGCGGCTGGCTAGGGCAACGATCGACACCGAGCGCTGCCTGCCCTGGCAGGGCCCCGAATGTGGCGCCTGTGCCGCGGTCTGTCCGGTTCCGGATGCCCTGCAGTGGGACGGACCCCGGCCCCACATCGACGGTGCGCGATGTGTGGGCTGTGCCCTGTGCCGGGCGGCCTGCATCACGGACCCGCCGGCGGTACGGATCGCTTCGTTGCAACCGTCCGAGTCCTGAGTCCCCTTTTCCGCTGCCCGAACCCATTGAAGGTGTCCGGAGCGCCTTGAAGTTCCGCCTTGCAGCAGCTACACAACAGGGCAGAACAACGATGATCACCAAGGAGGCGCATCATGCAGCTTTCCCAGGCACTGCCCGACATCGAGTTCGACGAGTACGGCTTCCTGCGCGACCCCCGACAATGGGATCGAAGCGTGGCCGAGCGCATTGCCCGGGTCCTGGGGGTGGGGCCGCTGGGCGAGGAGCATTGGGCCGTGATCGACTTCGTGCGCGATCGCTGGCTCGAGCACGGGGCCATCGAGGCCAATCAGGTGGCCTGTGCCCACCACAAGCTGGAGGATCACTGCGTGTGGCGGCTGTTCGGCGGCCCGCTGGAGCTGTGGCGCATCGCCGGTCTGCCCTGGCCAGGCAGCGAGGCCTTCACCTACATGGAGAACGAGGAGCCGCCCGAGGCCGTCAACGCCTGATCAGGTCTGCCCTCAGGAATCCGGTGCCTGCTGCGCCATCCCCTTGCGGATGGCGTCGATGACCTCCTTTTCGACGGTTTTCAGCACCTCGTGGGCCGGCCCGCTGCGGGCAACGGCAGTGGGTCGTGCGAACAGGGCGGTGGTTCGCCCGTCCTTCTCGATCAGGGTCATGCGCAGCGGACACAGCGCCAGCATGCGCGGGTCGGCATTGCCGACCCGGTTGGCGTACCCGCCGTTGCAGAACACCATGGAGCGGATGGCGCTCAGGCCGTTGCGGTTGTAGTCCTTGCCCCAGCGCTGGGCAAAGCGCGCTAGGCTGGCGCCGATGTCGGCCTCGAAGACGACGAAGAAACCGGCATCCTCCAGGGCCCGGTACACGGCAGGATAGACCCGTTCTATGGGCTGCTCTGTGTGTAGTGTAAATACGGTGTCTTTCTTCGGGCCGGCCTGCGCGGACAGGCTGGCGATCAGGAGCAGGAGGGTGACGAGGATTCGGGTCATGGCGGGCCTCTCTCGGGTTCAGGAGGATGCGGGCGCGGCGTGTTTCGCGCCATGCAGCAGATGATAGAACAGTGGCGCCAGCAGGGGTGTGACCAGCAGCGAGAAACCGAGCCCGAAGACGATGACCAGCGCCAGGGGCTGCAGCAGTTCCGAACCCTCGCCCAGCCCCAGGGCCAGCGGCAGCATGCCCAGCACCGTGGTGAGGGTGGTCATCAGGATCGGGCGCAGGCGCTGTCGGGCGGCCTGGCGAATGGCCTGATCCTGATCCAGGCCCGACGCCTGCAGGCGTTGTACCTGCTCCACCAGCACGATGGCATTGTTGACCACCACGCCGACCAGAATGATGATCCCCAGCCAGACCGGCATCGATAGCGGCACCTCGAGCAACCGAAGCGCGACGGCCACGCCAACGAGCGCGAAGGGTGCGGTGAGCAGGATGACCAGCGGCTTGCGCAGGGATTCGTACTGCACGGCCATGGCCACGAAGACCAGGAACAGGGCCAGCAGGGCGAGCCACAGCCCGGTGCGCTGACCCGCACGCAGGGTGGCCAGGCTGCCGCCATCGTAGCGCACATAGCCGGTGGGCAGTTCGAGATCGGCCAGGCGCTGGTCGATGGCCCGCTGCAGGGCCTCGCGATCGGTGCCCGCAGCGATCGAGGCACTGATTTCGACGATGCGCTGCTGCTGGTCACGGACGATCTGCGCCGGTTCCGGCTGCAGGGTGATGCGGGCCACCGAACCGAGCGTGATGGGATGACCGTTCTCGTCCATGGCCACCACCAGCGTGGCCAGTTGCTCCGGGCTGCGGTCGCGCCGCGTCAGCCGCACCCGGATCGGCACCGAACGGTCGTCCTGCAGCAGGTCGCCGGCCACTACCCCGTCCAGTGCGGCGCGAATGCTGTCGGCGATGCGGGCCGGATCCAGGCCCAGTTCGGCGATGCGTGCCTGTATCGGGACGATGGCCAGCTGCATCTGGCGGGCCTCGTAGCTGTGTTGCAGGTTGCGCAGGCCGGGCAGGCCCTCGAGTCGCTGTACCACGGCATCGCCCAGCCGCGCCAGCATGTCGAGATCCGGTCCCTGGATGCGGATGCTGAGGTCGTCATCACCGCGACCGGTGCGCACCCCGCGCAGCCGGGCCGGCCGCACCCGAACCCGATAGCCGGCCAGTCCCAGCTCTCTGATCCTGGCGCGCAACCTGTGGCTCCATTCCGCCGTGTGATAAAGGCCATCGGCCGCTGGACGCAGCTCCACGCTGATGCTGGCGCGGTTTCCGGAACGGTATTCGGTGCGGCCGAAGACGAAGCCACCGATGGTGGAGAACACATGCGCCACACGCGGGTCTTCTTCCAGCAGACGCTCGATGCGGCGGATGGTGGCATCGGTGTCTTCCAGTGGCGTGCCAGGATCGGCGGTGAGGTTGACCCACACACGACCCTCGTCGGTGGCCGGCAGGAAGTTGCGGCGCTGATGGTCCAGCGCCCACAGGGCCAGCGCCAGCGCCAGCAGGAAGGGGAGCAGGGTCCATGCCGGGTGACGCAGTACGGCATCGAGCAGGCGGGCATGCCAGCGCTGCAGGGCGTGCAGGGGCCGGTCGGCCAGTGCTTCGCGGCCGGCGCCTTGTCCGCTCCGCGCGCCCCAGGCGGGCACCAGGGTCACGGCGACCACCAGCGAGGCCAGCACGGCCGCGCTCAGGGTCAGTACCAGTTCACGGAACAGCAGGCCGACGAGGCCACCGATGAACAGGAAGGGCAGGATGGCGGCCAGGTTGGTGGCGGTGGCAGCGACGATGGGGCTGAAGACCTCCGAGGCGGCGCGCAGTGCCCTTTGCGCCGGCGTCCCCTTGCCCACCTGCTGCTGGTGGCGGCCGATGTTCTCCATCATCACGATGGTGTTGTCCACCAAAAGGCCGATGCCAAGCGCCAGCCCACCCAGGGTCATCAGGTTCAGCGAGAGGCCGCTGGCGGCCATGATGACGAAGGTGACCAGGATCGCCATCGGGATCACGCTGCCGATGATCAGGCTGCGCCTGAGGTCGCCGAGAAACAGCCAGACCACCGCCATGGCCAGGAGTGCGCCGCCGAGTGCGGCCCAGGCTGCGTTGCGCAGCGACAGGCGTACATGACGAGACTGATCGCCCACCACCGTGATCTCGACCCCGTCCGGGATCAGTTGCTGGCGCCGCAGCCAGGCGAGGCGCTGGCGCACCACATCGGCTACCGCCACGGTGTTCGCTTCGGGCTGTTTCTGGATCGACAGCTTGACGCCGCGGTCACCGTCCAGGCGGATGCGCAGGCGGTCGGGCTCGGCGCCGGCCGCGATGGTGGCGATGCTCGCGAGTGGTAGGCTGAGCCCCTCGCCAGCGGGCACGGGCAGGTGGCGCAGCTGTTCGGGCTGTTCGAAGCGGCCGCGCAGCGCGCTGCCGAGTTCACGGCTCGGGGTGTCGAGACGGCCGGTGGCATGGTCGGCATTGTTGCGCTGCAGCAGGGCCAGGACATCGGCCACGGTGAGTCGGTTGCCGGCCAGCACCTCCGGCGCCAGCAGCACCTGCCATTCACGGCGCGGCGCGCCGCCGACCTCCGTGGCGGCCACGCCGGGCAGATTGAGAAACCACTTGCCGAGGCGGTAGTCCACCCAGTCGCGCAGGTCGGCGATCGGGCGCTGCGTGCTGCTCGCCACCAGTTCCATGACCGGGCGCTGGGACGGGTCGCGCTTGTAGATGATGGGTGGTTCGATGCCCTGCGGCAGGAAGCGCCGCGCACGGTCCAGGCGGGTGCTGGCATCGCGCAGGGCGCGGTCCATGTCGGTGCCGTAGGGGAAGCTGAGATCCACCGCGCTGCGGCCCTCGCTGGTGCGTGACTGCACGGCGATGGCGTGTTCGGTAATGGCCAGTTGTTCCTCCAGCTGGCGGGTGACGCGATCCTCCATGATGCGTGCCGGCACACCGGGCTGCAGCACGCGCACGCTGATCTCGGGATAGATGATGTGCGGCAGCAGGTCGATGCGCAGGCGACCGAGGGCGAACAGGCCCAGCACCATCACCGCCAGTGCGATCATGGTGACGCCTACCGGATGTTGGATCGACCAGCCGGCAATTCCGGCGCCGCGGATGCTCATGGAAACGGGGCTTATCCGGGGCCGAGTTCGCGGCGAAGGTCAGTGACGCCCTCGGGCGGAATGGCCAGCCCGGCCGGCTGCCCGGGATTGAGCATGATGCCGCTGCCGGGCTGGCACTGGCGCAGCACCTCGGTGAACTGCATCCAGGCCCCGTTGGCATAGGTCGGGAAGGCCTCGATCCAGGGTTCGGCCCGCTTGCGGCTGCTGAAGATGGCCAGCCGGGTGGGCTGCTGGTCGTCGGAGATGTAAAGGGCATGCTCCAGGGTAGGGGAGATCATGTCCACCGGCTCCGAACTGAGCAGATAGACCTGTTGGGTGAACAGGAAGGTAATGAAGGCGCGCGGTGAGATCTGCCCGGCCTTGACGCTGAGCAGCTGGATCTCCAGCTCGTTGATGGGCTGGAAGATGCGTTCCCCTGCCTCTTCGTTCATGAAGTCTCCTCCCCGCTGTTGCGTGTCGGCCGGACCGGGTCACCATCGTGCAGCCCACCCAGGCCACGGATCACCACATCCATGCCCGGTATCAGGCCCTCGATGATCCGAATGTTACCGGAAACCGTCTCGCCGGTGCGGATGGCGACCCGGCGCGCCTTTCCCTTCTGCACCACCATGGCGTAGCGACCGTCACGGTCCTCGCCGATGGCCGACAGCGGCACCCACAGGCCCGATGGCGCGGTCAGCGTCATGCGTACCCGCAGCCAGCTGCCGGCGGGCAGGGGCAGGGCGTTGCCCGGGCGCAGCCGCACCGGCAATGTCTGGACGGATTCGATCAGGGCCGGTTCGCGTTCCTCCAGAACGGCCGGACCCAGGTGTTCGTCGTTGCCGGAGAACAGGTGCCACTCTGTCCGCTCGAGCCGATGCACGGCACCGGCCGGCACCCATGTGCGTACGCGGGGGCCGGTCAGCGGCTGCAGCAGCAGCACCGGATCGCGCGCGGCCAGCACGGTGCCCGGCTCGGCCAGACGCCGGACCACGATGGCCGCGAACGGGGCGCGGATGTGCGTGCGTTCGATGCGGGCGCGCAGCACGGCTTCCTCGGCGCGGGCCACCTGCAGGGCAGTGCGTGCCCGCGCCACCTCGTCCTCGGAGGCGACGCGGCTGGCACGCAGCTTGAGTTGCCGCTCCAGGTCCACCTCGGCCTGGCGACGGTTGGCAATGGCCTTGTCGAGCGAGGCGCGCAGCAGGGTGTCGTCGATGCGCGCCACTTCCCGACCCTTTTTCAGCTGTTCGCCGGGTGCCGCCTCGATCGAAAGCAGCCGCCCTTCCTCCTCGCTGCCCAGGGTGAAGGTGCCGGGGACCTCGATGCGTCCCGGCAGCCAGAGTTCGGTGACCGGCGCCCATTCCCTCAGGTGCAGGGTCTCCACCGCTCGCGCCGCGCGCCCGGCCTGTGCCATGATGGGCAGCAGGCAGAGGAGCGTCAGGATGGCCTTGCGATGAATGGGATTTTTCATGGAGGGCTTTTTCTTTATAGTGCGCGCTTCGTCCGGAAGCCCGACTGTAGGCCGAGGCCTGTACACTTGCAAGCCCTGGAGGAGTCGACCCCAGCATGAGTCTGAGCGCGGCAAAGCGCACCGAGGCCGGCGAGATCCATGCCGAGGAGCTGCGCAACCTGAAGCGTGTGCTGCCCTACATCTGGCAGTACCGGGGGCGGGTACTGCTGGCCCTGGCGAGCCTGGTGCTGGCCAAGCTGGCGCTGGTGGCGGTGCCGGTGGTGCTCAAGCACATCGTCGATGCCCTCAATGCCGGCGAGGGGCGGCAACTGGTGCTGCCGGTGGTCCTGCTGCTGGCCTATGGCGGGCTGCGCCTGGCCTCGTCGCTGTTCAACGAGCTGCGCGATGCGCTGTTCGCGCGCGTGCGCTATCACGCCATGCGCTGCCTCTCCCACGAGGTGCTGGAGCACCTCTACCGGCTGTCGCTGCGTTTCCATCTGGAGCGCAACACCGGGGCCATCTCGCGCGACCTGGAGCGCGGCACGCAGAGCATCAGCTCCATCCTCAACTACCTGGTGTTCAACATCGTCCCGACGGCGGCCGAGTTCCTGCTGGTGGCCACCATCCTGCTGCACGGCTATGTGGTGTCGTTCACGGTCATCACCTTTGCCACGGTGTTCGCCTACATCGCCTTTACCCTGGGCGTCACCAACTGGCGCATGCACTTCCGTCACGAGATGAACCGGCTCGATTCCGAGGCCAACACCCAGGCCATCGACGGGCTCATCAACTACGAGACGGTCAAGTACTTCAACAACGAGCGCTACGAGCTGCAGCGCTACGACCAGACGCTCGAGCGCTGGGAAGAGGCCGCCGTGCGCAGCCAGAACTCGATGTCGCTGCTCAATTTTGGGCAGGGGGCGATCATCGCCATCGGCGTCACCCTGCTGATGTTCCAGGCAGCACGCGGGGTGGTGGCCGGCGTGATGACCCTGGGCGACCTGGTGCTGGTCAACACGCTGATGCTGCAGCTGTTCATGCCGCTCAACTTCCTCGGCGTGATCTACCGCGCCCTGCGCTATGCCCTGGTGGACATGGACCGCATCTTCCGGCTGCTCGACACCCGAGAGGAGATCGTCGATGCCGAGGACGCCGTCCCGCTGGACGCCTCCACCCCCGATGTCCGTTTCGAGCAGGTGCGCTTCTCCTACAACCCGGATCGCGAGATCCTCAGGGGCGTGAGTTTCCATGTGCCGGCGGGGAAGAAATATGCCGTCGTGGGGCCCTCCGGGGCCGGCAAGTCTACCCTCGCGCGGCTGCTGTTCCGTTTCTACGATGTGGACGACGGCTGCATCTGCATCAATGGCCAGGACATCCGCCGCGTGACCCAGGAGAGCCTGCGTCGGGCCATCGGCATCGTGCCGCAGGATGCGGTGCTGTTCAACGACACCATCTACCACAACATCGCCTATGCCCGGCCCGAGGCCACGCGCGAGGAGGTGGAGCGGGCCGCCCGGCTGGCCAACATCCACGACTTCATCATGAGCCTGCCGCAGGGCTACGATACCGTGGTCGGCGAGCGCGGCCTCAAGCTCTCCGGCGGCGAGAAGCAGCGTGTGGCTATTGCCCGCGTCATCCTCAAGAACCCGCCCATTCTCGTCTTCGACGAGGCCACCTCGTCACTGGACTCGCATTCCGAGCAGCAGATCCTGGAGGCGCTGAAGTCGATCGCCGCCGGGCACACCACCATCGCCATCGCGCATCGCCTGTCCACCATCGTCGACAGCGACTGCATTCTGGTGATGGAGGAAGGTCGGATCGTCGAACAGGGTACTCATGACGAACTGGTGGCGCGCGACGGCCTCTACGCCCGTTTGTGGCGCCTGCAGCAGCAGGAACAGGCTTCCTCGGACGCAGAGGCCGCCGAACCGCTGGCGGAAACCACGGTCTGATAGCATTCATTCTTTGTTTCATCATCTCTCAAGGAGTACGGCCATGAAATACACCTTCAGCAAGACACTCGATCTGTCCATGGACGAGGCCATCGACCGGGTTACCCGGCAGCTCAAGGAGGAGGGTTTCGGTGTGCTCACCGACATCGACGTACAGGGCACCCTGAAGAAGAAGATCGATGTCGATTTCCGCCCGTACCGCATTCTCGGCGCCTGCAACCCGGGCTTTGCCCACAAGGCGCTGGAGGCCGAGCCGGAGATCGGCACCATGCTGCCCTGCAATGTGGTGGTTCAGGAGATCGAGCCGGGCAAGGTGCAGGTCTCGGCCATCGATCCCATCGCCTCGATGCAGGCCGTGGACAACGCGGCCCTGGGCGAGATCGCCTCGCAGGTACAGGCCAGGCTACGCAATGTCATCAATGCCCTGTGACCGGGCATCCCGATGACGCAATGACAAAAAGGGGCCGATCGGCCCCTTTTTCTGCGCTGGATCAATGCCCCGCCCTCGAGGACGAGAGAAAATATCAAGTTTGCAAGCCGAGGGAGAGGCGGTGGTTTCCACCGCGGGAGGAGTGACATGGCCGGGGAATCGAACAAGACCTGCTGGGACTGCCTGGCAGAGATCCTGCAGGAACATCATGCCCAAACGCTGGCGGATTCGCTGCGCCTGACGCAAATGGCGCAGATGCGCATGCGCGGCGAGCGCAGCCTGGTCACCCGCAAGGGGGACGACGCGCGGCGCCGTCGTGACTGAACGCCGGTCAGGGGTCAGTCGCCGGCCTCCTCCACGGAGACGATCTCTGCCTTGATCCGAACACGCTTTCCGGCGAAGGGATGGTTGCCGTCCACCTCGACCGCGTCGTCTTCGACCCGGGTTACGGTGACGATCTGGATGCCGTCCTCCAACCGGGTCTGGAAGCGCATGCCTGGGGTGATCTCCTCGACGCCCTCGAACATCTGGCGCGGGATGCGTTCGATCAGTTCCGGATCGTGTTCCCCGAAGGCCTCTGTGGCCTCCAGGGTGAGTTCGACGGTCTCGCCGGCCTGCATGCCCTCGAGCGCGCTTTCCAGGCCGGGCAGCATCTCGCCCTGACCCTGGACGAAATCGATGGGTTCGCGTTCCTCGGTACTCTCCAGGACGGTCCCGTCCTCGTCGAACAGGGTGTAGTGGAGGGTGACCCGGGTGTTGGGTGTGATTTTCATGTCATGTACCAGGTAGTCGGCTGCCGCCCCTGCGCCGCAGGGGCGGTGATGCCGTTTCTTACGGGTTGACCGGTTCGTCCGGGGCCTGCATGGGCTGTGGAGCAGCCGATTCCGACGATTCTTCGGCCGGCGGCATGGTACCTGGCCGGCTGGTGGGCGGCCGCATGCCCTGGACCTCGATCTTTGCCTTCTCGCGCAGCTCGGCGATGTGCTCCTGCAGCTTCTTCTGGGCGACGATCATCTTCAGCCGTTCCTTCGATTCCTCGAACGAGGGCACTGGCGTGTCACGCACGTCCTCCAGCCAGATGATGTGCCAGCCGAACTCGCTCTTGACCGGCTGCTTGCTGATCTCGCCCTTCTTCATCTGCTTCACGGCGTCGCCGAACTCAGGCACCATCGAGGAGGCCGCGAACCAGCCCAGGTCGCCACCGTTCCTGCCCGAGGGGCCTTCGGAGTACTTTTTGGCCAGCTCGGCGAAGTTGCTGCCGTCGGGCTTGAGCTCCCTGAGCACCTTTTCGGCCTTCTCCTTGTCCTTGACCAGGATGTGGCGCGCCTTGTACTCGTGCTTCTCGATGCCGGCGATCTGCGCGTCGTATTCCTTGCGCAGCTCCTCGTCGGACAGGTCC
>JALWNJ010000286.1 GCA_026995955.1 Gammaproteobacteria bacterium | reverse complement strand
AAGGAACGCAGCCAGTGGGGACGCTTCATCGAGCTGGTCGACAAGACCAGTTCGCTGTACGGCCAACCGCTGCGCATCAACGGCGAGGAAGTAAAGTCGGACAATCCCAACCGCTACAAGCAGCATGGCTTCCACTTCACGGCCGACAATTGCATCGGCTGCCACGCCTGCGAGGCCGCCTGCAGCGAGAAGAACAACAATCCGCCGCACATTGCGTTCCGCAGCGTGGGCTATGTGGAGGGCGGCACCTGGCCGGCCTTCACCCGGCTCAACATCTCCATGGCCTGCAACCACTGCGAGGATCCGGTCTGCCTCAAGGGCTGTCCCACGCGCGCCTATACCAAGTTCGCCGAATACGGCGCGGTCCTGCAGGACCCGGACATCTGCTTCGGTTGCGGTTACTGCACCTGGGTCTGCCCCTACAATGCGCCCCAGCTCGACCCCGTCAAGGGTCAGGTCAGCAAGTGCAACATGTGTGTGGACCGGCTCGAGGCCGGCCTCAAGCCGGCCTGCGTCGCCGCCTGCCTGGGCGGGGCGCTGGAGTTCGGCGTCATCGAGAATACGCCCGAGAACCGTGATCAGGCCAAACTCGACATACCCGGCTTCCCCGATCCTTCGATTACGCATCCCAACATCCGCTTCCAGCAGAAGAAGACTCTGCCGCGGGAGATGAAGCGCACCGACAGCATGCCCATCAAATACCATCGCGACGACCGGGCAGGCGGTCGCTATCGGCCGGAAGTGGACGAAAAGCACGGCCACGAGCGTGCCTGGAACTGGGGTCGGCTGCTGCGCTCCCACGAGAACGCCCATGTCGTCTTCACGCTCTCGGCACAGGCCGTGATGGGCGCCTTCCTGCTGCTGATGCTGGGCCTCTGGGCCGCTGTGCCCGGGCTCGATCAGTTGCCCGCCGCGCCGGTCGCCAAGCCGCTGCCCTGGATCCTGGTTGCCCTGCTGGGATTCGGCCTGTTCAAGCTCAACATGCATCTGGGCAAGCCCCACCGGTTCTACCGCGGGTTCAACAACCTGCGCTGGTCGCCGGTGAGCCGGGAAATCGCCGGCGTATCCCTGTTCTTCATGGGACTTGCCGGCTTTGCCTTCTTCAACCTGTTCGACTGGACGCCCATGCGCCTGCTGGCGAACGCCTTTGCCGCACTGGCCCTCGCGGGGCTCGCCATCGGCTCCTGGTACATGTACCGCCTGTACCGCATCCCGGCGCGTCCCTTCTGGGATCACTGGCAAACCGCCAGCAGCTTCTACGGCACCATGGCCTCGCTGGGCAGCACGCTGATCGGGCTGCTGGCCTTGCCCTTCGTGCCCGCTCCGGATGCCCTGATCCGCATCCTGGCCCCCGTCGCCATCGCCGGGCTCGCCGCGGAAGGCATCGGCCTTCTGTTCCATGCCCGCGACATGAAGCGCCGGGGCGGCGAGGGTGAAGCTGCCTACTACGAACAGACCACGTGTTACGGCAAGACCTGGATGCTGCGCAACGCACTACTGGTGTTCAATCTGCTGCTTGCCGCAGCACTCTACTTCACCGGCCTCAGCACACCTGCCGGGGTGACCCTGGCCACCGTCTTTGCCGCCTCCATGCTGGTAATGGCCTATACCGGACGCATCCTGTTCTATGCCCTCGTCATTCCGACCACCATGCCCGGGGCCTTCTTCTGGAAGAACCGCGGCTTCATCGAGCATGCCCGCGAGATCGGGCTTGCCGATCGCGAGCAGGTGGGCGTCGTCCACGAACGGCATCATCCGTTCCGTGTCGACGAGTTGCTGCAGACCATCCGGGAGACCTCCCTGCGCGACATGATGGCCCATGTGCGGGACATCCTGGTGTGGAAGAACCCCTGACGATGGCGACCGGGGCAGAGCAGTGAGCCGCCACCTCGTGGCCGACGAAGCGCTGCGAGCCCGCCTGCGGCGTCTGCTGGATGCCCTGGGCCAGGGGCTGATCGAGCGTACCGAGGCCGTGCGGCTGTCGCTCCTCGCGGCGCTGGCCGGCGAGCACCTGCTGTTGCTCGGCCCGCCGGGTACCGCCAAGAGCGAGCTGGCCCGCCGTCTGCAATCGATCCTTGCGGGTGGGCATTATTTCGAACGGCTGCTCACCCGCTTTTCGGTCCCGGAAGAACTGTTCGGGCCACTCTCCATCCGCGCGCTGGAGGCAGACCGCTACGAACGGCTGACCGATGGGTACCTGCCTCAGGCCACGGTCGCATTCATCGACGAGATCTTCAAGGCCAACAGCGCCATCCTCAACGCGCTGCTCACCCTGCTCAACGAACGGGCCTTCGACAACGGCACCCAGCGCATCCATACGCCGCTGGTCTGTGTCATCGCGGCCAGCAACGAGTTGCCGGACGAGGAAGAGCTGGAGGCGCTGTACGACCGCTTCCTGCTGCGTCATCAGGTCAGCCCGGTCAGCCAGGCAGGCTTCCGCCGGCTGCTGGCGCTGGAGACCCAATCCGGCACGGACATCGACCCATCCGACCGTATCGATCCTGGCCTGCTGTCCGCCATCCGGCAGAATGCCGCGGACCTGCCCCTGACGGAGGACACCCTGCTGCTGCTCGAAGACCTGCGCGAGGCGCTGCTGCAGGAAGACATCCGGGTTTCCGACCGCCGCTGGCGCCAGGCGCTGGGACTGTTGCGCGTGGCGGCATGGACCGACGGCGCCACGGAAGTCCAGCCCTGGCAATGTCGCCTGCTCGAGCATTGCCTGTGGCAGACGCCGGAGCAGCAACCCCGGGTACGCGCCCTTCTGGAGCGACTGCTGGGGATGGACACGGACGCAGGGGCAGGGGAAAGCGCCGGCAGCGGCATCCGCCGCCTGCAACGCCTCGTTGCGGCCTGGCACGAAACCCTCGAGGAAGACCGGGCACGCAGCCGCCCGGTGACCGATGAAGACGGCCATCCCCTTTACCTCGACGCCCAGGGCCGCCAGACCCGCCAGGCCAGGACGCTTGTCAGCGGCGACCGAGACGGCGAGCCCCTGTATCTGGCACCGCCCGGCGTGGCGGATCGCACCAACGCCGGTGCCGGGTACACCCGCGATGAGCTGCAGCACGACTTTTTCGACGACCACTTCCGGCAGACGCACATCGATGGCCACTGGGTCGGCCTGGACGACTACCTGGCCGACCCCGACAATCGCCTGCAGGCATTTCGCGACAATACCCCCCTGACCGAACCCTGGCTCTGGAGCGAACGCCACATAGAAAGCCGGCAGGCAGAGATTCGCCAGCTGCAGCAGGAAATCGGCCGCCAGAAAGGGCGCATCGAAGCCCAGCTCAAACAATTGCGCGAGCAAGGGGACCCGCTCTGGCACGATGCCGAATGGTTGCAGGCCATCACGCACCGGCTGCAGTCCGATCTGGCCCGGATCGACACGCTGATCGCCGATTTGGAGCACATTCACGACGGCTTTGCCCGACTTCCGCGCAAGGAGCACGAGCCGGCCTGATGCGCGCTCAAGCCGCCCGCCTGGACAACCTGTTCGATTTTCTCGACGGCCTGCCCGAGGCGCTCTATCGACGCATCGTCACGCTGCCCCACGGCAGCCTGGAACTACGAGTGAAAGGCATCCTCGGCTGGCGGGCGGCCCTGCTTGGCGGCCAGCTACCGGATTGCGCGCGCATCGGATGGCCCGAACCCGCCGTGGCACGCCCCCTGCTGCGTCGCCTCGAGGGCCTCGACCTGCTGCCGTTGTGCCGCAACGCGCCCGATCTGGTGGACCACATCCTGCAGGATGTGTGCACCGCCATCGAGACACTGGAGGACTGGCGCGAGGCCGGTCTGGAAGGCCATTTCGACGATGTCCTGCAGCAGACCCTGCGTCGCCGTGAACGCACCAGCGAGCTGGCGCCGGAGGATGAAAAGCCTGCCGAAGCATCGGGACAGGAGGCTGCAGGAGAAACCCCGCGAGCCCAGCCACAGCCCGTCCCGGACACCGGGAGCAGCGATGTTGCACCGTCCGGCCCCTCCGGCGGCACATCCGGCCCGACGGTCGCCGCGGCGGAAGCGCCCCCAGATGCCGAACCCGGAACGGAAGACGCGATCACCGGCAGCGAAGACCCGCTGAGCACACGCTGGGCCGAATTTGCCGAACAATGGCGGGGCATCGCGGAGATGTCGGCCCAGTTGTCCGCCCGACCCGGGCAGGGCTGGGATCTGGGTCATGGCCGAGGACTGCAACGCGCGGATCTGCGACTGATCCTGCGCTACCGTCGTCTGCTCCGGGCAGCGCCCGAACTGGCCCGCATCGTTGCCGAACTGGGCAGGGCGCGGGGGCTGAAGGGCAATGGCCCGGATCCTGCGACCGTCCACCCGCACAGTGGCACCGAGACTGCGCCCGGTCTGGTACCGGTTGAACGCCCGGCGTCCGTGCCCATGTCACACGAGGGCCTGGCGCGCAGCGACGACATCGGCCGCATGCTGCCCGGCGAGGCCCAGCTGCTGGGCCATCCTCGGCTGCGCATGCTGTGGCATGCCCGCCGTGCCGAGCGCGCGCTCGCCGTCTATGCCGTGCGCGGCGTGCAGTCCGAACACGAACCACAATGGCGCGAAGTGGCCGTGAGCCCGCCGCCGAAACCGGTTCCGGCGGCCCCCGGACACGGCCCGGTCCTGGTTTGCCTCGACAGCTCGGCCAGCATGGCGGGCACCGCCGGCCAGCTTGCCCGGGCCATGGCGCTGGAGGCCCTGAGGCTCGCCAATGCCGAAGACCGTCCCTGCCTGCTGGCCCGCTTCTCGGGCCCCGGCGAGTTGCAGTGGCTGCCGCTGCGTTTCGACCCCACGGGCTATCGTGCCCTGTTGCGTTTCCTGCGCGCCGACGAGCAGGGTGGCACCGACCTGCGCAGTGCCATGGAAGATGTACTGGAGCGCCTGCAGGATCCGGCCTGGGCCAGGGCCGATGTGCTGCTGATCACCGACGGGCGTTTCCCGCCCGATGCGGACCTCTCGGCACGGCTGAGACAGGCCCGAAAAGAGCAGGGGCTGCGCGTCATCGGCGTGCAACTGGGCAACTGGTCGGATCGCGCACTTGCGCCCCTGTGCGATGCCGTTCACCATTTCCGCGACCTTCGGCAATGGCGTACCCGCCTTGAGGCCGCGCACGAGGAAAACGAAAGCGATGACGAATGAACAGACCATCCGAACGACCTGTCCCTACTGCGGGGTCGGCTGCGGTGTGCTGGTACGAACCGGCGACGGCATCGAGGTGGCCCCCGATCCCGAGCACCCCGCCAACCTGGGGCGGCTGTGTTCCAAGGGCAGCGCCCTGGCCGAAACCGTCGGCGTTCAGGGGCGCCTGTTCCAGCCCCTGATCGACGGACAGCCGGCCGGATGGGACGAGGCGCTGGATCGGGTCGCCACGAAGCTTCGCGAGACCATCGAGCGGCATGGCCCGGACTCGGTGGCCTTCTATGTCTCGGGACAGCTCCTCACCGAGGATTACTACGCCGCCAACAAGCTGATGAAGGGCTGGATCGGTTCCGCCAACATCGACACCAACTCGCGGCTGTGCATGTCCTCGGCCGTCGCCGCCTACAAGCGGGCCTTCGGCACCGACACCGTGCCCTGCAGCTACGAAGACCTGGAACGGGCCAAGCTGGTGGTACTGGCCGGCAGCAATGCCGCCTGGTGCCATCCGGTGCTCTACCAGCGCCTGGTGAAGGCACGGCGCGAGCACCCCGATCTGCGGGTGGTACTGATCGACCCGCGGCGTACCGCCAGCGCCGACATCGCCGACCTGCATCTGCCGATCCGGCCCGGCACCGACGGCTGGCTGTGGAACGGGCTGCTGGTGCAGCTCGCCGAACGCGGCGAGGGGAATCCGCTGTACCTGCAGTTCGTCGAGGGCAGCGAGGAGGCACTGGCCGCGGCCCGCGAGAGCAGCCCGAACATCGACACCGTGGCCCGCATCTGCGGCCTCGAACCGGAACGGGTCGCCGAATTCTACGATCTGTGGTGCCGCACCGAGCGGGTGGTGAGCGTCTTTTCTCAGGGCATGAACCAGTCCACCAGCGGCACAGACAAGGACAATGCGCTGATCAACTGCCATCTCTATACCGGTCGCATCGGCCGGCCCGGCATGGGCCCTTTCTCCTTCACCGGCCAGCCCAACGCCATGGGCGGGCGCGAGGTAGGGGGGCTTGCCAACCAGCTCGCGGCCCATCTCGAGCTCGACAACCCCGAGCATCGCCGTCTGGTGCAGGACTTCTGGCAGTCGCCACGCATCGCCGAGCGTCCCGGCCTCAAGGCCGCCGAGATGTTCCAGGCCGTGCGTGAAGGGCGCATCAAGGCACTGTGGATCATGGCCACCAATCCCGCCGTCAGCCTGCCGGATGCCGACACCGTGCGTCAGGCGCTGGCCGAGTGCGAATTCCTGGTGGTCTCGGACTGCACCCATCCCACCGATACCACACGGCTCGCCGATGTCGTCTTCGCGGCACAGACCTGGGGCGAGAAGGACGGCATGGTCACCAACTCGGAGCGGCGCATCTCGCGCCAGCGCGCCTTCATGGCGGCCCCGGGCGAGGCGCGCCCCGACTGGTGGATCATCGCCCAGGTGGCCCAACGCATGGGGTTCGAGCAGGGCTTCGACTGGCAGAGCGAAGCCGATGTCTTTCGCGAGCATGCCCGGCTGTCGGCCTTCCGGCCCGAAGTGGAGCGGGATTTCGACCTTGGCGCCCTGGCCGAAATCAGCGACGTGCAATACCGAGACTGGACGCCGAAACAGTGGCCCCTGCCGGCGGAAAGGCCCGAAGGCACCCCACGCCTGTTCGGTGACGGGCAGTTCTGGTCCGACAGCGGCAAGGCCCGCATGCTGCCCATCACGCCGCGCGGGCCGGCACGGGCCACCAGCGAGGAATACCCGCTGGTCCTCAACACCGGCCGCGTGCGCGACCACTGGCACACCATGACCCGCACCGGCAAGTCGCCGCGTCTGTCCGGTCATGTCGTCGAGCCCTATGCCGAGCTGCATCCGGACGATGCCAGAGCAGCAGGCATCGAGGAAGGCATGCTGGTCCGCGTCACCGGAGCCCGCGGCCACATCATCGTCCGTGCCCGCCTCAGCGACAACCAGCAACCCGGCTCGGTATTCGTGCCCATGCACTGGAACGACCAGTTCTCGCACGGCAGTTATGTCAACCGGCTGTTCCCGGTCGCCACCGACCCGGTGTCCGGCCAGCCCGAGTTCAAGCACAACCCGGTTCGTGTCGAGCCCTGGCAGGCCGGCTGGTATGGCTTCCTGCTGAGCCGGCGCGAGGTCGACCTGAGCCATGCCACCTACTGGGCCAAGTCACGCGGCAAGGGCATCTGGCGCTACGAGATCGCCGGCTCGGAGCCGGTAAAGGACTGGGCACGCTGCGCACGCGAAGTCCTCTGCACCGAATCCTGCGGGGTGAACTGGATCGAGTTCTACGATGCCGGAAGGCGTACCTACCGCGCCGCGCGGCTGGAGGAAGGACGACTGGAGAGCTGCATCTTCATCGGTCCGTCGCACGAACTGCCGCCACGCGACTGGCTCATCGCCATCTTCGAGCAGGACGAGATCGACGAGGCCACCCGACGCAGCCTGCTCACGGGCAAGCCGGGGGCGGGGCAGGAAGACGCCGGCCGCATCGTTTGCTCCTGTTTCGGCGTCGGGCTGAACACCATTCGCAAGGCCATCCTCGAGCAGGGCCTGACCACACCCGAGGCCATCGGCGAGCGCCTGCGCGCCGGCACCAACTGCGGCTCCTGCGTGCCGGAACTGCGCAGCATCATCGAGCAGACACTGGCGGAACAGAGCGAGGCATGAAGGACGTCCAGCAGCTCCAGCGGGCCTTCGAGGGAGCCACCAGCCTGGCCCTGCTGCTGACCTGGCTGCTGCTCGCCCTCCTCACGCCCTGGCTGCTGCACGACAAGGTGGAAACCCTGTGGGGCCTGCTGGGGCTGCTGCTGCTCGGCATGGCGCTTGCCTTCCTGCTGATGCTGTTCCTCACCGGGCTGGTGCGCGCCAGCGTGCGTCTGCTGTTCCAGCTCCTCTCGCCGCGCTGGCGGGCGGCACACGGACAGAAACCGGACGCCAGCAGGGATTGACGGCTACGCCGACAGCTGCCGGGTCAGCGCATGGCCGTACACGGCCAGGGCAGGGAGTTGAAAGAGCACCGTCAGCAGGGGGCCCGCGAGCCGAGCACCGTCGGCAATCCGCCAGCGATCGTGCAACACCAGATCGGCCAGCCCGGTCAGCCGGCGGGCGAGCCAGGCCCCGAGGAAGGTCAGCACGACGATCTCCAGTGCCTCCGCCCAGCCCGGCCACAGCCGATATGCCGTCACGCCCTGCGCCTGGGCCAGGCGATGGAACAGCATGGCCAGCATCAGAATGCCCTGGACCGGAATCACCCACTCCAGCCGGCGGCCAATGGCCGGCACCATGGCGGCCAGCACGGAGAGCACCACCAGCCAGTTGACCAGGCTCGACAACCGTCCCGGCCCATCGAACAGGCTGGACCAGCCAGGCGCCTCCCCGAGTCCGTACAGGGGCCGCAGCAGCAACACCAGGAACAGCAGCAGGAACAGCGCCTGCAGGGCCGGCACCAGCATGTGTTCGAAGATCCAGTGACTGAGCGGCGCCACCTGCAGGTAATGATCGGCCAGCCGCAGCAGGCCGGCGACGAGCAGGGTGCCCAGTCCGTAGCCGACAACGGCAACCGGCAAGCGCCAGTCGGAGAGCAGATCGAGCAGGGCCGCGAGCATCACTCCCGCCGCTGTCGCCGGCGGGCAAGACGGCGGCGACGGCGCTCCTGCCAGCGCTGCAGGACATGCCAGCGCCAGAACAGACGCATGCCGACATAGCCCAGCAGGGCCAGGACCAGCCCGATCAGCAGCGAGCCCAGCAGCAGGGGTTCCCAGATCTCGTCCCAGTGCTCGACCAGCCAGTCGAAACTGGTGGCATCCTCCACGCTCATGGCCGGCAGCCCCAGCAGAAGCAGCCCGAGACGATAGGCAAAATAGAAGATCGGCCCCATGGTGAGGGGGTTGGTGATCCACACCAGCATCACCGAGATCGGCAGATTGACCCGCAGCAACACGGCCAGCACGGCCGCCACCACCATCTGGAAAGGGATCGGCAGCATGGCGCAGAACAACCCCACGGCGAAGGCGCCGGCCACCGAGCGCCGGTTCAGGTGCCACAGGTTGGGGTCGTGCAGGCGGCGGCCGAGGAATTGCAGATGCTGGTGATGGCGGATGCGATCCTGGTTGGGGAACCACTTCTTGATCAGCTTCTTGGCCATCCGCCCGGGGCCTCGTAGAATGCATCCGCAACTGGGGGAAAGGGAACGCTGCCCAATGCGGAACGCCGGGCAGTCCTGCAACGGTTTCATTCTACCGCAATTCCAGGGATGGAGGCATGTTCACCGCGCTCGTCATCGGCCTCATTGCAGGCATCCTGTCGATTCAGCTGCTGCCCTGGCTGCCGGGCCGCGCCCTGTTCGTTCTCGCCCTCGCCCTGGCCGTCGTGCTCGCTCTGGTGGCGGGATTGCGCCTGCGTGGTGCCCGGGCAGGGCTGGTGGCCGGATGTGCCGGCCTTCTCCTTGGCATTGGCCTGTCCGGCCTGCAGGGACACCACATGCACGAGACCCTGCGGTTGCCGGATGCCTGCCTGTATCGCCCGCTCGTCGTCGAGGGGGAGATCACCGGCCTGCCCGTGAACGCGCCCGGCTATCGGGGCTTTCTGCTGCGGCCGCATCGTGTGATGCCCGCGGCCTGCCGCCCGCACGGGGGACAGTTCCGCCTGGGCTGGCGGCGTGGAAACGGGGCATCCCTGCCCGAACTGCATCCGGGCCAACGCTGGCGTCTCACGCTGCGGCTGCGACCGGTGCGCAACTTTCACACGCCTGGCGCCTTCGACCTGGAGGCCTTGCGGCTGGAGCAGGGCATACGCTACCGAGGCAGTGTCCGCGACGGCACACTCCTGGCCCCGGCAGCACCGGGGCTCGATGGCCTGCGGGAGCATCTGGCGCGTTTCCTCCGCGATTCGGCCCTCGACCCGAGAGCCGCCGCCATCCTACCGGCCCTCGTCACCGGCGATCGGCAGGGACTGGATGCCGAGACCTGGCAGACCCTGAGACGCACCGGCACGGTCCATCTGATGGCCATTTCCGGCCTGCACATCGGCCTGGTGGCCGGGCTCGTCATGCTGCTGGTGCGGCTGCTCTGGTCCCTGGTGCTGTGGCTTGCTCTGCGTGTGGCCGCGCCCCGCGTTGCAGCCCTGGCCGGTATTGGCGCCGCTGCCGGCTATGCCGCCCTGGCCGGCTTCTCGCTGCCCACGCAACGGGCCCTGCTGATGCTCGGCCTGTGGCTCGGCGCCCGCTTCATGGGCCGCGCGCTGTCGCCGGCCAGGGTGCTCACGATCAGCCTCGGTCTGCTGGCGGCGATCGACCCCTTCGCCCTCACCAGCGCCGGCTTCTGGCTCTCGTTCGCCGCCGTGGGCCTGCTCATCCTGGCCCTGCGCGGCTGGGAGCAACGCAGCATGGTGGCGAACTGGGCACGGGCCCAAGGGTTGCTTGCGCTTGGCATGCTGCCGCTGCAGGTGCTGTTCTTCCAGGGGGCCTCGCCACTGGCCCCGCTGGCCAACCTGATCGCCGTGCCACTGGTGGGCAGCGTGGTCGTGCCCCTGGTGCTGCTCGCCAGCGTGCTGCACGGTTTCCTGCCATCGCTGGCCGCCTGGCTCACGGGCGTCGCCTCTTTCCTGCTCCATGTCTGCTGGCAGGTGCTGGAGTGGCTGGGCGACCAGCCGCTGGCATGGATCACGCTTGCACAACCGCCTGCCTGGGCCCTGGCACTCTCGCTGCTGGGCATTGCCTGGCTGCTGATGCCACGCGGCTGGCCACTGCGCATCCTGGGGCTGGCCCTGGTCCCCCTGCTGCTGGTCCCGGCCGCCAGGGCACCGGAGTCGGGCACGGCCGAAGTCCATGTACTGGATGTGGGGCAGGGGCTGGCGGTGGCAATACGCACGCGCGCGCACACCCTGCTGTTCGACACCGGGCCACGGCTGGGCCCCGGGTACGATGCCGGACGGGCCGTGATCCTGCCCTGGCTGTGGCGGCAGGACATCCGCCGCATCGACACCCTGATCCTGTCGCATGGCGACAGCGATCACGCCGGCGGCCTGGCCAGCCTGCGCGCGGCGCTGTCCATCGGCCGTATGCTTCAGGGGCCGGACCCGCGCATGCCGCTGCAGCCTGGTGCCGAACGCTGCCGCAGCGGGCAGCGCTGGCAGTGGGATGGCGTGCGGTTCAGGGTCGTGCACCCGCCCGAAAACTGGCCATTGCCGGTCAACGAGGGCTCCTGCGTACTGCTGGTGGAGGCAGGCGGTCGGCGGGTCTTGCTGCCGGGCGACATCGAGGATCTGGCCGAATTTCGCCTCGCACGCGAACTGAAGCTGCAGGCCGATGTCCTGCTGCTGGCCCACCACGGCAGCCGGACTTCCACCACGGACCTGTTGCTCGACAGCCTGAAGCCCGGGCTCGCGCTGGTCTCGCGCGGCGACCACAATGCCTTCAGGATGCCTCACCCCTCCGTGCGCGGGCGGCTGGCCGAGCGCCACATTCCCCTGCACGACACGGCCCTCGAGGGGACCCTGACACTGCGCCTGGACGGGAAAGGCGGCCTGCAGCTCCTGCCGGGTGCACGGGCGCGGCTGCGTCGCTGGTGGCATCATCCGATGCAGGTCACGAATTGGCCCTTCGGCCACGAAACGGACATGCCCCGGACGCCGAAATCCAGTATGATTCGGGCTTCGCGCAACCCCTGAACCGGAGGACGCCCGTTGCTGGAACTCGTCAAGGCCGGCGGGTGGCTGATGATCCCCATCATTGCCTGCTCGATCATCGCCACGGCCATCGTCATCGAACGCTTCTGGAGCCTGCAGAAGCGCCGCATCATCCCCGATCCGCAGATCGTCTCCCAGATCTGGAAATGGGTCCAGGACAATCAGCTCACCGCCGAGCGCATCCGTGAGCTGCGTGACAGCTCGCCGCTGGGTCGGGTGCTGGCGGCCGGCCTGCTCAACGCCAACCAGAGCCGGGAGCTGATCAAGGACAGCATCGTCGATACCGGTCGCCATGTGGCCCACGAGCTGGAACGCTATCTCAACACCCTGGGCACCATCGCCATGATCTCGCCGCTGCTGGGCCTGCTGGGCACCGTCATCGGCATGATCAAGGTGTTCAGCGTCATCACCGCGGTCGGAGTAGGGGATCCGAGCCAGCTTGCCGACGGCATCTCCCAGGCGCTCATCACCACCGCCGCCGGCCTCACGGTGGCCATCCCCAGCCTCATCTTCCATCGCTACTTCCGCGGCAAGGTCGAGGGCCTGGTGGTGGACATGGAGCAGGAGGCACTGAAGCTGGTCGACGTGCTGGAAGGCCAGAAGAAGGCCGGGCGCAAGCGCAAATGAACTTCCGTGGCGACGACAAGCGGCGTGACGAGCCGCGCATCGATCTCACACCGCTGATCGATGTGGTGTTCATCCTGCTGCTGTTCTTCATGGTGACCACCACCTTCAACCGCCAGTCCGAGCTCAAGGTGGACCTGCCCGAGGCATCGACCCGGGCCGAGCCGCAGGAGAAGCAGCCGGTACGGCTGGTCATCGATGCCGACGGCCACTACTTCATCAACGGCCGCGAGGTGGTCAACACCCGTGGCGAAACCCTGATCGCCGCCCTGCGCGAGGCCGTGGGCGAGGACGCCGCGCAGCCGGTGATCCTGCAGGCCGATGCCAAGACGCCGCACCAGGCCGTGGTCACGGCCATGGACGCGGCGGCAAAACTCGGCATCACGCGCCTGTCCATTGCCACTTCGCTGTCCGAGGGCCAATGACGGCGCCCGCAGGGCAGGGCTTGCAGGTCTACCGGCGCCTGCTGGGCTACACCCGGCGCTACTGGCACTGGCTGCTGTTCGCGGTGCTGGCGATGGTGCTGCAGGGCGGGGCGGAGCCGGCCTTCGCGGCACTGCTC
>JALWNJ010000285.1 GCA_026995955.1 Gammaproteobacteria bacterium | reverse complement strand
CCCGCTCGGCCACGCGCCGGGCCCCGATCACGGCCTCCTCGCGACTCTGGCCCAGGGCGGGCAGGATGAGCAGGAACTCGTCGCCGGCCAGCCGGGCCACCATGTCCTCGCCGCGCAGCAGGCCATCCACCCGACGCGCCACCTCGCGCAGCAGCACATCGCCTACCTGATGTCCCAGCGAGTCGTTGATGTCCTTGAAATAATCGAGATCGAAATAGGCCAGCGCACCGAACCGGCCATGACGCCGGGCCGTGACCAGCTCGCGCTCGATGCGCTCACGGGCTGCCGTGCGGTTGGGCAGGCCGGTCAGCTCGTCGAAATAGGCCAGGTATTCGATGCGTGCCTCGCTGGCACGCTGTTCGGTGATGTCGCGCGCCAGCCACAACAGCCGCCTGCGGCCCTGCGCATCCGGCTCCATGGGCGCGGTGCGCGCCTCGTACCAGCGCATGCCGGCGCCGAGATCGGCCTGGTATTCCAGCGTGCCGCCTCGGCCCTGCTCCACCGTGCTGCGGATGAGGTGGCGTATGCCGGCCTCGGAAGAGAACCGGCCCAGCGAGAGGAAGTCCCGCCCCTCGCTTTCCTCGCATTCCACCGGCCGACTGCCGGCCCCGCCGAACACCTCCAGGCAACGGCCGTCCTCGTCGAGAATGAAGCCCAGGTCCGGCAGTACCGAGGCAATGGCACGAAAGCGCTCGAGCTGGGCGCGCAAGCGCGCCTGCAGGGCATACTCCTCGGTGACATCGCGGAACACCAGCACCACGCCCAGCAGCGCGTCTTCGCCCTCCAGACGAATGGGCGCGGCGGAATCGGCGATCTGGTAGATGTGGCCGTCGCGGGCATGCAGCTCGGTGTGGTTGGCCAGTCCCACCACGGCTCCGGTCTCGCGCACCCGTTCCACCGGATCCTCCGCCTCGGCGCCGGTGAGGGCGTTGCAGATGCGGAATACCGCCTGCAGCGGTTGGCCACGGGCGGCATCCTCGTCCCAGCCGGTCAGCCCCTCGGCCACCGGGTTCATCTGCACCACCCGCCCCTCGGGGTCGGTGACGATGACGGCATCGCCGATGGAATCCAGGGTGGTACGGAGGAAGCGCTCGCGCTCCTCGAGCTGGCGCCAGGAACGCTCCAGACGGGTGACCATGCGGTTGAAGGCGCGGGCGATGTGCGCCAGCTCGCCACGGCCGCGTACCTCGAGCCGCGATTGCAACTGCCCGGCGGAAATCGCCTCCGCGGCCCGCGCCAGCTCTCGCGCCGGACGGACCACGAACAGTTCCAGCAGCCCGTAGATGCCCAGACCCAGGGCCAGCACCACCAGCAGTCCCAGATGCTGGGCCTGGCGTGCCTCGGCCAGCAGGCGTGCCCGGTCGATGTGGTAGTCGTAGCGCAGCAGCAACAGGCCGCGTATCGGATCGCGCAGGCGCCCCTTGTGCCAGCCCAGCACCACGGGCCGGTAGAGATCGATGCGGGCGGACTCCGAATCCGCGTGCACGATCTCGCGGTCCCGTTTCAGCGCCTGCCGCACACGGCCGGTGTCGAAGCCGGTTTCCAGGGCCGAGAGCGGCTGCCCCTCCCAGGCCAGCCGATTGCTGATGCGCACCACGCCGTCGGCATCGACCAGCACCAGTCGCGCCAGCGCCTCGTGGCTGTAGCTGCCGGCGAGCAGGTCGCGCACGGTGTCCATCGGTACGCCGGTGGCGCTCAGCTCGACGATGCGCGCCAGCTGGTCGGTCAGGGCCCTTGCCTCGCGCAGCGCACGATCGTCACTGTCGCGCAGGGCCTGCTGGCCAAAGGAGTGGAACAGATAGCCGCCGCCCGCCAGTACCAGGGCAAGCACCAGCACCGGGATCCAGAAACGCAGCGGAATGGCACGCAGGATGGGCATGGCTAACGGAGGAAACGGGGCTCGGCCAGACCAGCGCTCGACACCGGTTGGGGCAGCAGGCCGCGCCGATACATCAGATCGGCCAGCTCCGCGGCACGCTGTTCGAGCGTGCCATCGCTAAGCCAGGCACGGCTCAGCACGCGCGGCGGCAGGCGGATGCCGCTATAACTCTCGCAGACCGCCTGCGGCGACAGGTGCAGCCGCGGTGCGATCCGTTGACAGGCTGCCTGGCGATGTTCCTGCAGATAGTCCAGCGCACGGTAATAGGCCTGCAGCAGATGTTCGATCTGCCCGGAATGTTCCGGCAGGGCATTGGCGCGGACGGCCAGGACATCGATGATGCGGCCGGGGATGCGGCTGCTGTCGAACAGCACCACGCCACCCTCGGCCAGCAGCCGGCTGCGGCTGGGCTCGAAGGTCACCACGGCATCGACGCGACCGGAACGGAAGGCCTCGACATGATTGTCCACCTCGACCGGCACCACTTCCACATCGTTCGTGGTCAAGCCGGCAGCGCGCAGCGCGGCATCGAGCAGGATGGCGCCGACGGCCGTGTTTTCCACCCCGATGCGCTTGCCGCGCAAGTCCCCGAGCCGCATGCCGGGCCGGCCAACGAGCACATCGGCGCCCTCGGAAAAATCCATCAGTGCAATCACCTTGAGCGGCACGCCCCGGGCACGCAGCGTCAGCACTTCGTCCAGGGTGAGCATGCCGGCCTCGAGATTGCCGTGCATCAGCGCCTGCATCACCTGCGTCGACGAGGGCAGCTCGACCAGCCGCACCTTGCGTTCGTCGAGCCAGCCCAGGCTGCGTGCCAGATACACCGGCTCGTAGCCGATCCACTGGTTGCTGCCCACCCGCAGCGGCATGGCCACCTGCGCCGGCTGACATCCCCAGAGCAGAACGACCAGCAGCAACAGCAGGCGCCGTATCAATCCTCACCCTCCTTGCAGCCGCAGACCCGGTTCTTGCCCGCGGCCTTGGCCTGATACAGGGCATTGTCAGCCCGCCCCACCAGCCGATCCAGGGACTCGCCACGCCGGTGATGGGCGCAACCAATGGAAGCGGTGATGTGCAGCCCCTCCGGGAACTCGTGGCGCTCGATGCGACGCCGCAGGCGCTCTGCCAGCTCGCGGGCGCCCTCGGCCCCGGTATCCGGGCACACCACGAGGAATTCCTCGCCGCCCCAGCGGCCCGGCACATCGCTCAGGCGCACCACCTCCTCGAGCACCCGCGCCAGCTCGCGCAACACCTCGTCGCCGGCATGGTGCCCCCAGTGATCGTTCACCTG
>JALWNJ010000284.1 GCA_026995955.1 Gammaproteobacteria bacterium | reverse complement strand
GCCGGAGCGCTGGCATCCCGAGATCGACACCGGCGTGCACACCATGATGGTGCTCGACGCCGCCGCGCGCCTGAGCGAGGACACCCGGGTGCGCTTCGCCGCGCTGACCCACGACCTCGGCAAGGGTACCACCCCGCGTGAGCAGTGGCCCCGTCATCATGGCCACGAGGCGCGCAGCGAGAAGCTGGTGCAGGGCCTCTGCGCGCGGCTGCGCTGCCCGCGCGACTACGCCGAACTGGCGCGTCTCGTGGCCCGCGATCATGGCCGCGCGCACAAGGTGTTCGAGCTGCGCCCGGACACCATCGTCCGCTTTCTCGGCGAGGCCGATGCCTGGCGCCGACCGGAGCGCTTCGACCGCTTCCTGCTCGCCTGCGAGGCCGACTCGCGCGGGCGCACCGGCTACGAGGACGCGCCCTACCCGCAGGCGGACTTTCTGCGCCGTGCCGCCGAGGTCACGCGCGAGGTCGATGTGGCAGCCATCCGCGCCCGCGGCATCGAGGGCCCGGCCATCGGCGAGGCCGTGGCGCGCGAGCGCACGGCGCGGGTGCGGGCGCTGCTGGAGGCGTGGCGCAGCGGGGAAGCGGGGGCGTTCTGAGGCCTCAGCAATCCTTGTGCAGGGCCTCACGCACAGCGGTAGCGATCAGCCCCGAGCGGGTCATGCCATGGGCGCGGGCATAACGATCCATCTGTGCCACCAGGCCGCGGGGCAGCGAGACATTGACGCGTGTGGGGCGCGTATCCAGCCGGCTGGTGTCGATGTCCACCAGCAACCAGACACCATCCCTGTAGTCGGGGTCCTGCATCAGCCGGTCCAGCGGCGTGGGCTCCGGAAGCTCCAGATCCTCGCCCTCGCAGTAGAGCTCGATGGCCTCCTGCACCTTGGCCGGGATGTCGTTCCAGTTGTCGGCGGCGCTGAAGCAGCCGGGGAAGTCCGGAATGGTCACGCCGTGGGCGTGGGTCTCGTCTCCCGGGTGTACATAGACGGGATAGATCATCGTTCGCTCCAGTTCCAGCCGGCCTGACGGTAGATGTTGCGCAGGGTACCGATGGGGATGTCCTTTCGCGGATGGGGGACCACAACGCATCCCGGCTTGTCCGGGTGACGGAACTTCTCGTGGTCGCCGCGCCCGCCGACGCGTACCCAACCCTCTGCCCTGAGGCGTCTGATCACTTCCCTGCTGTGCATGATGTGTAATTGTACACAAAAAATGGCCTCCCTGCCTGGGTTGGGTGGCTTCAGGCCGGAGCGTCCTCCAGCGACAGGATGAAGTCCCACTGCTCCGGCGTCACCGGCATGATGGACAGGCGGTTGCCCTTCTTCACCAGCGGCATGTCGGCCAGCTGCGGATACTGCTTGAGTTCGGCCAGCGGAATGACGCGCCGCAGCTTGCGCACGAAGCGCACGTCCACCATGTACCAGCGCGGGTTGTCCGGATCGCTCTTGGGGTCGTAGTACTTCGACTCGGGGTCGAAGGCGGTGTGGTCGGGGTAGCCCTCGCGCACGATCTCCATGATGCCGACGATGCCCGGCACCTCGGTGTTGGAGTGGTAGAAGAAGGCCAGGTCGCCAGGCTTCATCTGGTCGCGCATCATGTTGCGCGCCTGGTAGTTGCGCACGCCGTCCCAGTGGTCGGTGCCTTCCTGTTCGAGGTGGTTGATGCCGTAGACATCGGGCTCGGACTTCATCAGCCAGTAGTTCATCGTTGGTCGTGCTCCCGGGTGAATTGGAGGTGCCGATTTTCGGTGAAGGCCTCGTCCAGGTCCACGTCCCAGGGCTGGTGTGGCAGCTCCGGGACGAACTGGAAGTCATGCGCCAGCCCGGCCAGGCGGGGGCGGTGCCAGTGACGGCGGTGGCGGCGGAAGGCCAGGCTGCGGTCGTACCAGCCGCCACCCATGCCGAGCCGGTGACCGTGGCGGTCGAAGGCCACCAGCGGCAGCAGGATCAGGTCCAGGGCCTGTGGGCGGATCAGGTCGTGCCGGCCCCATACCGGTTCGGGAATGCCGTAGCGGTTGAGGCGCATGGGGGCGCCGGGCCGGTAGCGGGCGAACCACAGGCGCCGGTCGCCGTTGGGCGAGAGGACCGGCAGGTACACCTGCTTGCCGCGTTCCCAGGCGGCGAGGATCACCAGCAGCGGGTCGATCTCGCCGCGGTCGGCGACATAGGCGGCAAGCGTGCGGGCGGCGCGGAAGCTGCGGCTGTCGACGACGCGGCGCGCCGCCTGCTCGGAATGCGCGCGCAGAGTGTGCCCGGGCAGTTCCGCGCGCAGGGTGCGCAGCTGGCGGCGCAGGCTGGCCGGATCGGGCAGTTCGCGGGGCATGGTCGTCAGGCCAGGAACATGCGGTACACGGGGTTGTCGGACTCGTCCCACCAGGGGTAGCCCAGCTCGTCGAGGAAGCGGCGGAAGTCGGCGCGGTCCTCGCGCGGCACCTGGATGCCCACCAGCACCCGGCCGTAGGCGGCGCCGTGGTTGCGGTAGTGGAACAGGGAGATGTTCCAGCGGTTGCCCATCTTGGTGAGGAAGCGCAGCAGCGCGCCGGGGCGCTCCGGGAACTGGAAGCGGAACAGGTGCTCGTTCTCGGCGCCGGCATGGCCGCCCACCATGTAGCGCAGGTGCAGCTTGGCGACCTCGTTGTCGGTGATGTCGAGGATCGGATAGCCCTTGGCCGCCAGCTCCTCGTAGATTGCCTCGCGTTCCTCCTGCCCGCCCTCGAGCTTGATGCCGACGAAGATCTGCGCGTCCCGGGCATCGGCGTAGCGGTAGTTGAACTCGGTGATGCCGCGCTTGCCGATGTCGCGCGCGAAGCGGCGGAAGCTGCCGGGGCGCTCGGGGATGGTGACGGCGTACAGGGCCTCGCGCTGCTCGCCCACCTCGGCGCGCTCGGAGACATGGCGCAGGCGGTCGAAGTTCATGTTGGCGCCGCTGTTGATGGCGATCAGGGTGCGGTCGCGCCAGCCCTCGCGGGCGACGAACTTCTTGGCTCCGGCCACCGCCAGCGCCCCGGCCGGCTCGCTGATCGAGCGCGTCTCGTCGTAGATGTCCTTGATGGCGGCGCAGATCTCGTCGGTGGTGACGGTGACGACCTCGTCCACCAGATCCTTCAGCAGACGCCAGGGCTCCCTGCCGATCTGGCGCACCGCCACGCCGTCGGCGAACAGGCCGACCTCGCGCAGGATCACGC
>JALWNJ010000283.1 GCA_026995955.1 Gammaproteobacteria bacterium | reverse complement strand
GCCCGGGCACTTCGATGGCGTGGCCACCATCGTCGCCAAGCTGTTCAACCTGGTGCAGCCCGATGTGGCGCTGTTCGGCGAGAAGGATTACCAGCAGTTGCAGGTGATCCGGCGCATGGTGCGCGATCTCGACTTTCCGGTGGAGGTGGTGGGCCTGCCCACCGTGCGCGAGGCCGACGGGCTGGCCATGAGCTCGCGCAACGGCCTGCTCGACACCCGGCAGCGCGCCCTGGCGCCGGCCCTGCACGAGGTGCTGGCCGAGGTCGCGGCGCGGCTGGCCCGGGGAGAGGTAGATCACGCGGCGCTGGAGCACGAGGCGGAAGCGGCGCTGGAGGCGCGCGGCCTGCGCCCCGATTACGTTCGCATCCGCGATGCCGAGGACCTCTCCGAACCCCGCCCCGGACGGCCGCTGGTGGTGCTCGCTGCCGCCTGGCTCGGCAGCGTGCGGCTGATCGACAACCTGCGGGTCGATTTGAACCCCGAGAGCCAATGACCGATAATTGACGGTCCGAAAGCCTCCGGAGCCGTCCGGCATGATGATCACCCTGCTCAAGGCCAAGCTGCACCAGGCGCGCGTGACCCACTCCGAGCTGGAGTACGAGGGTTCCTGTGCCATCGACGGCGAGCTGCTGGAGGCCGCCGGCATCCTCGAGTACGAACAGATCCAGATCTACAACCTGGCCAACGGCGAGCGCTTCACCACCTATGCCATCCGCGCCGAGCACGGCTCCGGCATCATCTCGGTCAACGGTGCCGCGGCGCACAAGGCCAGCCCCGGCGACCGCGTCATCATCTGCAGCTATGCCCAGCTCGACGCTGCCGAGGCGGCGCGCTTCCGGCCCACCCTGGTCTATCTCGACGCCGACAATCGCATCAAGCGCATCGGTAACGAGATCCCGGTGCAGGCCGCCTGATTACCCACCGCAGACGCAGAGCCGGAACCGCCTTGTGCTATAAGAGGGACTGACGGGGAGCAAAAGCCCCGCAAACCGGCACATCGAGCAGGATGCCCATGACCGATTCGACCGTTGTCAGCCTCCCCCAGCACGAGGCGCCGAGCACGGCGCAGCTCGAGGAACTGCTCGCGCTGCAGCGCAATGTGCTGCAGGAGATCGTCAACGGCACGGATCTCGATGCGCTGCTGGACGATCTCTGTCGCATGGTCGAGGACCAGGTGCCGGGCACCGTGGCCTCCGTCATGCTGTTCGACCCCGAGGCCAATACCCTGCGTCTGCGCAGTGCGCCCTCGCTGCCGGCCGAAGCCACCGAGGCCTTCAGTTGCCTGATGCCGGGTGAGGGGCAGGGGTCCTGTGGCAATGCGGTGTTCAAGGCCACGCCGGTGTTCGTGGCCGACGCCCTGGTCGATCCGCGCTGGAGCAACCTGCGCGATGTGGCGAAACGCTTCGGCATTCGCCACTGCTGGTCGATCCCCGTGCTGGGCCAGGATCGGAAACCGGTCGGCACCCTGGCCATTACCGGCTTCGAGGTTCGCGAGCCCTCGGGCTTCCACATGCGTCTGCTGCAGACGGCCTCCTACCTGGCAAGCATTGCCCTGCAGAATGCCCGGTCTCGCGCCGAGTTGGCCCGCAGCGAGGCACGCCTGACCGAGATCGCCAATGCCATGCCCGGGGTCATCTTCCGCCAGGAGGTGCGCAATGGCCAGGCCCGCTTCAGCTATGTGGCCCCTGGCGCGGAGGATCTGCTGGGGGTAGCGGCAGGGGAACTGATGCGCGATGCCGATCTGCTGTGGTCGAGGGTGGACGAGCGCGACCGCTGTCTCATCGATCAGGTGCTGGGGGGTAGTGGTGCGGGGCCGGTCTTCAAGGAGTGCTGGTTCCGGCTGCAACTGCCGGATGGCAGCTGGCGCTGGATCGAGGCCCAGGCGCGGCGCGTGGAGGAAGGGCCAACGACGGCCTGGGTGGGCATCTTCCTCGACGCCACCGAACAGTACGAGCGCGAGCGCCGTCTGCACCGCGCCGGGCTGGTGTTCGATCATGCCCAGGAAGGCATCATGATTACCAACGACAGGCTGGAGATCATCGAGGTCAACCCCGCCTTCACCCGCATCACCGGCTACGAGGAAGACGAAGTGCTGGGCCAGAATCCGCGCATGCTCTCCTCGGGCCGCCATGGGCGGGCCTTCTATCGCCAGATGTGGGAACACCTGCGCCGCGACGGGCACTGGGAGGGCGAGATCTGGAACCGGCGCAAGAACGGCGAGATCTATCCGGAGTGGCTCAGCATCAGCGTGGCACGGGACCCGCGCAGCGGCGAGCTGCAGTACATCGGTGTGTTCTCCGACATCTCCCGCCTCAAGGAATCGGAAGAGGAGCTGGCCTATCTGGCGCATCACGATACCCTGACCGGGCTGCCCAACCGGCTGATGTTCCGCATGCGGCTCGATCATGCCCTGGCGCGGGCGCGGCGTGACGGGCGCTATGTGGCGCTGCTGTTCATCGACCTCGACCGGTTCAAGAACCTCAACGATACTCTCGGCCATGCCTTCGGTGACCAGATCCTGTGCCAGGTGGCGGCCAGGCTGGCTCGCGTGATTCGCGAGCAGGACCTGGTGGCACGCCTGGGCGGCGACGAGTTCGTGGTGCTGCTCGAGGACCTGCAGGATACCGAGGCCAGTGGCCGCGTGGCCGAGGCCCTGATCGAGGTCCTGCGCCGGCCCTACACGGTGGAGGAGCGCGAGTTCTTCCTCAGCGCCAGCATCGGCATCAGTCACTTCCCGGTCGATGGCGAGCAACCGGACGACCTGCTGCGCGCCGCGGATCTGGCGCTGTACCAGGCCAAGGAGGAGGGCCGTTCCACCTGGCGTCGCCATGTGCCGGAACTGTCGCGCAAGGTGCAGGACTTCGTCGATCTCGAGGGCAGCCTGCGCCAGGCGCTGGAACGCGGCGAGTTGTGTCTGTACTACCAGCCGCAGGTCGATGCCCAAACCCGCCGAGTGATCGGCGCCGAGGCCCTGATCCGCTGGCAGCACCCGCAACAGGGCATGATCCCGCCCAATCGCTTTTTGCCGCTGGCGGAGGAGATCGGCCTCATCGTCGACATCGGCGACTGGGTGCTGGACGAGGCCTGCCGCCAGCTTCGCGCCTGGCAGCAGGCCGGGTACGAGGATCTGCGCGTGAGCGTCAACCTGGCCGGGCAACAGATCATGGACCCCCGGCTCACCGCCAAGG
>JALWNJ010000282.1 GCA_026995955.1 Gammaproteobacteria bacterium | reverse complement strand
CGGCCACACCGAATACCTGGCCGAACGCGCGGGCGGGGCGCACCCGGTGATGATGCTCGCCACCGAGGGCCTGCGCGTGGCCCTGGCCACCACCCACCTGCCGCTGGCCGAGGTGCCGGCGGCGATCACGGCCGAGCGGCTGCGGCGGACCCTGCGCGTGCTGCACGGCGACCTGCGCCATCGCTTCGGCATCGAGCGACCGCGCATCCTGGTCTGCGGCCTCAACCCGCATGCGGGCGAGGACGGCCACCTGGGGCGCGAGGAGATCGAGGTCATCGAACCGGTACTGGACGCCCTGCGCGGCGAGGGCATGGACCTGCATGGCCCGCTGCCGGCCGACACCCTGTTCACCCCGCCCCGGCTGGCACGGGCCGACGCCGTGTTGGCCATGTACCACGACCAGGGCCTGCCGGTACTCAAGCACCTGGGCTTCGGTCGCGCCGTGAACGTCACCCTGGGGCTGCCCTTCGTGCGCACCTCGGTTGATCACGGCACCGCCTGCGAACTGGCCGGCCACGGCGAGATCGACAGCGGCAGCCTGGTGGTAGCGCTGGAGACGGCCGCCCGCCTGGCCGGGCTTCAGCCCACCTCGTAGCGGTTGCGTCCGGCGGCCTTGGCTGCATAGAGTGCCTGATCGGCCCGCCGGTAGAGCGCAGCACGATCGCATTCGCCCTCCGGCTGGCAGTCGGCAATGCCAAAGCTCATGGTCACGGGCACCGACTTGCCCCCGTCCAGCTCCACGGGCTTTTCCGCCAGCCGGTGCATGATGCGCCGCACCACCACCTCGGCACCCGGCACATCGACCTCCGGCAAAATCAGGGCAAACTCTTCGCCGCCGACCCGTGCCACCATGTCACCGGGCCGCCACAGGGCTGAGCGAAGCCTTCGTGCCACCTCCATCAGCACCTGATCGCCCCGATCGTGCCCATAACGGTCGTTGATGGTCTTGAAGTGGTCGATGTCGCCCAGCACCAGAACCAATTGGCTGTGGCCCCGACAGCAGCGCCGCCATTCCCGCTCGAAGGCACGCTCGAAGGAGAGACGATTGGGCAGGCCAGTGAGCATGTCGTGCCCGACCATGTGCTCCAGCCGGGCACGCAGGCGCAGGGCTTGCAGGAAATTGCGGCGATAGATTTGCCCGCCTACCAAGAGATATCCATAGTAGACAAACAAAAATCCCGCGAGCAAGGCATAAGTCTCACTCCCGTCCAACCAGAGGCGCAACTGCAACGGGGCCAAGATAATCAGTGTATACAGGCCATAAAGACCGCGAATGGTTGCCAATCCCGAGAGCGCGCCAGCCACAAAAGCGATCACCACCATCGCAAGCATCAACTGCCGAGGTTGATCGAGCAACGGAAAGAACCACCAGATACCCCCAGCCCAAATCAGGCTAGTGACAAGAGACAGAAGGACAAAGCTGCGCAACCGTGCGCGTAGGGAGAGGCCCTCGGAAACAGGCCGCTTCTTCCAATGCCGCATCAACCAAAAACGCAGACTGGCAACCAGAACCAAAAGGCCATACCAGACCAGATGCTCTTGCTGGAAGCCATCTCCCTGTAGCATCACCACTACCAGCAGGCCAACTAGCAAGTTGCCAAAGGCCAGCATGGTAATGCGACTATGAGCCTCCTCCAGCTCGGCTCTGATGATAAGATCCGGATTGTCCAGCGCCCGCTCCCCAGCGGACTCCTCGCGTGGCATGGGTCGTTATCCGTCAACAGCAGACGTTTCATTCTGCCATACCCTCGCTTGCCAGGCCATCTGCCGGCACCGATACTATGCGCCATGCTTGTCGAGTGCCCGCACTGCCAGACGCTGTTTCGCGTCACCACCAGCCAGCTCACCGCGGCCGAGGCCCGGGTGCGCTGTGGCCAGTGCTTCGTGGTGTTCAATGCGCTGGAGAACCTGCGCGTGCTCGACGAGGAGGAACAGCGTGCCCTGCGGGAATCTGCCGAGAACCCGCCAGAACCGGCAGCGCTCACGCCGCCCGACCTGGAACTCGATGAGTCCCGGCCATCGCGCGCACGCGCAACCCGCCGGCGCATCCCGCCCTGGCAGTGGCTGGCCGCGCTGCTGCTCTTGCTGCTGCTTGCCCTGCAGATCCTATGGTTCGAACGCGCCCGGCTGATGCAGGAGGTTCCGGCCCTGCGGCCGCTGCTGGTCACCCTCTGCGATCACCTCGACTGCCGCCTGCCGCCGCTGCGCGACACCGGCGCCATCGACCTGGTCGACCGCCAGCTCTACACCCACCCCAATGTTCCCGGCGCGCTCATGATCCAGGCCACCATGGTCAACAATGCTGCCTTCGCCCAGCCCTACCCGGTGGTGGAACTGACCCTGTCCGACGAACAGGGGCATCCGGTGGCGATGCGCCGTTTCCGGCCCGAGGAATACCTGTCGGCCCCGGCCGAGGCCCGGGGCCTGATGCCGCCCGGCACGCCGGTGGACATCCGTCTGGAGGTGGTCGACCCGGGCAGCAAGGCGCTGGCCTACGAGTTCCGCTTCCTGTGAGGCCGCTGTCATGAAGCTGCCACCGATTCCCCTCGGCCCCCATCGCATCGATCCGCCCTTGCTGCTGGCACCGATGGCGGGGGTCACCGACCGTCCGTTCCGCAGCCTGTGCCGCCGACTCGGCGCCGGGCTGGCGGTCTCGGAGATGATCACCAGCCAGACCCATCTGTGGCACAGTCGCAAGACGCGCAGCCGCATGGACCATCGAGGAGAACCCGGCCCCATCGCAGTGCAGATCGCCGGCACCGAGCCCGCACAAATGGCTGAAGCGGCGCGGGAGGCCGTGGCGCGCGGCGCCGAGATCGTCGACATCAACATGGGCTGCCCGGCGAAAAAAGTCTGCAACCGCGCGGCCGGCTCGGCGCTGATGCGCGACGAGACCCTGGTGGGCCGCATCCTGGAGGCCGTGGTGGCCGCAGTGGAGGTTCCGGTAACGCTGAAGATGCGCACCGGATGGGATGCCACACAGCGCAATGCGCCCCGCATCGCGGCCATCGCCGAACAGGCAGGCATCCGGATGCTCACCGTCCACGGACGCACCCGTGCCGACGGCTACCGCGGCGAGGCCGAATACGACACCCTCGCCGAGGTGGTGGCCGCCACCCGCCTGCCGGTGATCGCCAACGGCGACATCGACGGTGCGGACAAGGCGCTGGCCGTACTGCGCCACACCGGGGCAGCCGGCGTGATGGTGGGCCGTGCCGCCCAGGGCCAGCCCTGGATCTTCCGCGAACTGGCCGCGGCCCTGCGCGGCCTGCCCCTGCCACCGCCACTGTCGGCATCCGAACGCCGCGCCCTGGTGCTCGGCCACATCGGCGACCTGCACGCCTTCCACGGCCCGGTACAGGGTGTACGCATCGCGCGAAAGCATATAGGCTGGTACCTGTCCCGCCTGGGCGTGGGCACCGGGCACTGGCGCAGGGCCCTGATGCGCATCGACAGTCCGCGCGACCAGCTTGCGGAACTGGATCACGCCCTGCAGGCGCTGCTGAGCACGGAGGAGCAGGTGGCATGAATGCACGCATCAAGCCCGAGGGGCTGCCGGAACGCGAGCGCCGCTCGCAGCCGCTGGCCTCGGCGGTGGAGACCTCGCTGCGGCTCTACTTCCGCCAGCTCGACGGGCACGAGGCCTCGGATCTGTATCGCATGGTGCTGGAGGAGGTGGAGCGCCCGCTGCTGGCCACCGTGCTGGAACACTACGAGGGAAACCAGAGCCGGGCCGCCAGAGCGCTCGGCCTCAATCGGGGCACCCTGCGCAAGAAACTGCGCCAGTACCGTCTGATCGACTGAACGGCAGGCAGGGATTCCGCCCCGGCCCCATCTCCGGGACGGCCTGCCTCCGCAATCAGCGCTGGGCCACCAAGCCGCGGGCCAGGAACTCGCCCAGGTCGTTCGACACCTGCTTGAGCTGGGCCAGCCGCCTGGCCTGTGCCTCGCGGTAGTCCTTGCCCGACTTCAGCTGTTTCACCACCCGCCGATAGGCATCCTTGTCGGCATTGAAGACATAGCGCTTGCGCAGCTGCTTGGCCTCCCGCAACAGGCGGGCATAGCCCGGATCCTGCTCGGCCAGGGCCTGGTCGTCGAGGCTGGTCCAGAAGAAGTTGGAGAACTCGTTCACGTCCTGGCTGACGGTGATGCGCTGCGGGTCGTGCTGCAGCAGGTAGTCGAAGCGGTGCTTGCGCACCTCGAGGAAACGCTCCTGCATCTTGCGGTTGAGTGCGCTGATCTCCTTGAGCTCCGGATGGCTGGAGACCACCATCTGCTCCAGGGTCTGTTGCCAGGCCTGCTCGGCCTGCATGTAGCGGGCCCACATGGCCCTGATGTCGTCCGTGGTGTCGCCGGCCGTGGCAGTAACGCTCCAGATCAGCAGGGCGCAAAGGCCGATGATCCGTTTCATGGGACACCTCCGGGGTTCCACTTGGGTACACCTCGAACCTAGCACCAATGTGACGCAGTTCAAGTTTTTCCTAGGGCCCATTTCGTCAAAATGGCGTCAAAATTGAACCAAAGTACAGGTTTTTCGCCGAAAAAGCAGGGTCGAGGTACTTGGGACAAGGAACGAGGTGGTTCGAAGCCTTCACCACCCCAGTCCCAAATCCCCGGTCACTCGCCACTGGGAAAGGCAGGGGCGAGAGACTTGGAGCTAGTAGCGAGGAAAAACAGAGCCTCCGCCCTACCCAAGTTCCAAGTCCCCAGTCACTTGCCACTGGAAAAGGGGCCCGTCCCCTTTTCCCCAGACAGCAGGTCGAGATCCACCTGCCGCATCGGCTGTCCGGAGGCATCGAACTCGGCCCACAGCTCGGCCATGCTGCGCCCGGTGACGGGGTGCACGAGCTGCGGATCCAGCTCGGCCAGCGGTCGCAGCACGAAGGCATAGCGCAGGATCTCGTCGCGCGGGATCTGGGGGGTTTCGAGCACGAGATCGTCGTACAGCAGCAGGTCAAGGTCCAGCGTGCGGGCGCTGAAGCGCGGGCCGGAGCGCAGCCGACCGTTGCGATCCTCGATGGCCTTCAGCTCCGCCGCCACCGCCTGGGGTTCCAGCGGAGTGCGGCATCTAGCCACCAGATTGAGAAAGGGATCGCCGTCGAAGCCCACCGCCTCGGTCTCGTACACCGGCGACAGGGCCAGATCGTAGAAGTGGTGCTGCATGCAGCCCAGGGCGTTGCGCAGGTGCCGTTCCGGCTCGATGTTGCTGCCCAGGCTGATCCAGATGGTGGCCATCTCAGGCGCGGGCACCGCGTTCGATGACGATGCCCACCTCGCGCGAGCGGCGCACCGCGCCGGGCTTGCCCAAGGTGAGCCTCAGCCAGGACACGCCGAACTCCTGCATCACCAGCTCCGCGATGCGCTCGGCCAGGGTCTCCACCAGCTCGAAGCGGCTTTCCTCGACGAAGGCGATGATGCGCTTGGCCACCGCCTTGTAGTTGAGCGTGTCCTCGATGCGGTCGGTGGCCGCGGCACGGCGGATGTCGGTGCCCATTTCCAGGTCGATGCGGATGGTCTGACGGATACGCCGCTCCCAGTCGTAGATGCCGATGACGGTCTCGATCTCCAGATCGCGGATGTAGACGATGTCCATGCTCAGGGCTCCGGTTGGAACAGGTGCGCCAACTCGGCGCCGGGGTCCGGGGCGCGCATGAAGGCCTCGCCGACGAGGAAGGCATGCACGCCATGCTCGCGCATGCGCCGCACATGTTCCGGGGCAAGAATGCCGCTCTCGGTGACCACCAGGCGCTCGTCGCCGATGTGCGGCAGCAGTTCCAGCGTGGTGTCGAGCGAGGTCTCGAAAGTACGCAGGTTGCGGTTGTTGATGCCAAGCAGGGGGAACTCGAGTTTCAGCGCCCGCTCCAGCTCCTCGGCATCGTGCACCTCCACCAGCGCGTCCATGCCCAGCGCATGCGCCAGCGCCATCAGCTCGGCCATCTGCGCGTCCGACAGCGCGGCGACGATGAGCAGCACGGCATCGGCGCCGATGGCGCGCGCCTCGACCACCTGGTAGGGGTCGACGAGGAAGTCCTTGCGCAGCACCGGCAGGCCGGAGGCGGCACGGGCCGCCACCAGGTAGTCCTCGTGGCCCTGGAAGAAGTCGCGGTCGGTGAGCACCGACAGGCAGGTGGCGCCGTGCTCGGCGTAGCTGCGGCCGATGGCCTCGGGGTCGAAGTCGGCGCGCAGCACGCCCTTGCTGGGCGAGGCCTTCTTCACCTCGGCGATGACCGCCGGACGGCCCGCGGCCACCCGCGCCTGCATCGCACGCGCAAAGCCGCGCGGCGGAGAGGCCTCGGCGGCGCGGGCCTCCAGCTCGGCCAGCGGCAGGCTGCGGCTGCGCTCGGCGACCTCCTCGGCCTTGCGCTCGAGGATGCGACGCAGGATGTCGGGTGGGTTGCTCACAGCCGCCGGCTCAGTTCGACCAGCGCATCGAGCTTTGCCCGCGCCGCGCCGGCGTCGATCACCTCGCCGGCGCGGGCCACGCCAGCGGCCAGGTCGGGCGCCAGGCCACCGATGTAGATGGCGGCCCCGGCATTGAGCTGCACGATGTCGCGCGCCGGGCCGGGAACGCCGTCGAGCACCTGCAGCATCATGCGCAGGCTCTGCTCGGCATCCTCGACGCGGATGTCCTCGATGCGGCCGCACTCCAGCCCGAAGTCCTCGGGGGCGATGGTGTATTCGCGGATCGCGCCGTCCTTCAGCTCGGCCACCCGGGTGGGCGCGGCAATGCTGATCTCGTCCATGCCGTCCTCGCTGTGCACCACCATCACATGGCGGCTGCCGAGGCGCTGCAGGGCCTCGGCCAGCGGCCGTACCCAGTGATCGGAGAACACGCCGAGCAGCTGGTTGGGCGCCCCGGCCGGGTTGGTGAGCGGCCCCAGCACATTGAAGAGGGTGCGCACCCCCATCTCGCGGCGCGGGCCGATGGCGTGCTTCATGGCGGCATGGTGCATGGGCGCGAACATGAAGCCCACGCCCACCTCCTCGATGCAGCGCGCCACCTGCTCCGGCCCCAGGTCGAGGCGCACGCCGGCCGCCTCGAGCACATCGGCGCTGCCGGAGGCGCTGGAGACGGAGCGGTTGCCGTGCTTGGCCACGCGGCCGCCGGCGGCGGCCAGCACGAAACAGCTGGTGGTGGAGACATTGAAGGTCTTCATGCCATCGCCGCCGGTACCGACGATGTCCACCAAGTGCTCGCGGTCGGCCACCTCGACGCGGGTCGCCAGATCGCGCATCACGGCGGCGGCCGCGGCCACCTCCTCCACCGTCTCGCCCTTCATGCGCAGGCCGATGAGGAAACCGCCGATCTGCGCCGGGGTGGCCTCGCCGGTCATGATCAGTTCCATCACCTGCGTCATCTCGGCGTCGGTCAGGTCGATGCGATCCACCACCGTCTGGATCGCCTTCTGCATGGTCATCATGTGCTGTCCTCCCTTGCCGCGGGTTGCGGCACCGGCGTCTCGAGAAAGTTGCGCAGCAGGTCGTGGCCGTGCTCGGTGAGGATGGACTCGGGGTGGAACTGCACCCCCTCCACCGGCAGCTCGCGATGGCGCACGCCCATGATCTCGTCGATGTCGCCGCGCTCGTCCTCGGTCCAGGCGGTGATCTTGAGGCACTCGGGCAGGCTGTCGCGCTCGATCACCAGCGAATGATAGCGGGTGGCGGTAAAGGGGTTGTCCAGCCCGCGGAACACGCCCTGCCCCAGGTGCTTGATGGGCGAGGTCTTGCCGTGCATGATCTCCTTCGCATGCACGATGCGCCCGCCGAAGGCCTGGCCGATGCTCTGGTGGCCGAGACAGACGCCGAGGATCGGCACCCGTCCGGCGAAGTGGCGGATGGCCTCGAGCGAGATGCCGGCCTCGTTCGGCGTGCAGGGGCCGGGGGAGATCATGATGCGCTCCGGCGCCAGGGCCTCGATGCCGGCGATGTCGATCTCGTCGTTGCGGCGCACCACCACCTCGGCACCCAGTTCACCCAGGTACTGCACCAGGTTGAAGGTGAAGGAGTCGTAGTTGTCGATCATCAGGATCATGACGCATCCCCCACCAGGCGCAGGCCGCGCTCGGCCAGTTCGGCGGCACGGAACACGGCGCGGGCCTTGTTCATGGTCTCCTTCCACTCCAGCTCGGGCTTCGAGTCGTAGACGATGCCGGCGCCGGCCTGGATGTTGAGCCGGCCGTCCTTGAGCACCGCGGTGCGGATGGCGATGGCGGTGTCCATGTTGCCGTTCCAGGCGATGTAGCCGACGGCGCCGGAGTAGATGCCGCGCTTGACCGGCTCCAGCTCGGCGATGATCTCCATGGCGCGGATCTTGGGCGCCCCGCTCACGGTGCCGGCCGGGAAGGTGGCGCGCAGGACATCGTAGGCGTCCAGCCCCGGGCGCAGCCGGCCGCTGACATTGGAGACGATGTGCATGACATGCGAATAGCGCTCCACCACCATGCGCTCGGTGAGCCGCACCGAGCCGATCTCGGCCACCCGGCCGACATCGTTGCGGCCCAGGTCGATGAGCATCAGGTGTTCGGCCAGCTCCTTGGGATCGGCCAGCAGCTCGGCCTCCAGGGCCCGGTCCTCGTCCTCGGTGTAGCCGCGGCGGCGGGTGCCGGCGATGGGCCGCACCGTCACCTCGCCGTCCTCCAATCGTACCAGGATCTCGGGCGAGGAGCCGACGATCTGGAACCCGCCCAGGTCCATGAAGTAGAGATAGGGCGAGGGATTGAGACTGCGCAGGGCACGGTACAGGTCCAGCGGGCGGGCACGGAGCGGGATGCCGAGGCGCTGCGACAGCACCACCTGCATGATGTCGCCCTCGACGATGTACTCGCGCGCGCGCTCGACCGCCGCCTTGAAGCCCGCCTCGGTGAACCCGGAGACGAAATCGGCCTCGGTGGCGGCATCCTCGCTGATCTCGGCCTCGGGCAGCGACACCGGCGCCGCCAGCCGTGCCTCCAGCTCGTCGAGCCGTGCCTCGGCCTCGTCCTCCTGGCCGGGCCGCGCATGCACCACCAGGTACAGGCGTCCGCGCAGGTTGTCGAACACCACCAGCTCCTCGGACACCATCAGCAGGATGTCCGGCGTGCCGAGCGGATCGGGCTTTTCGATCGCCAGCCTGGGCTCGATGTAGTGGATGGTCTCGTAGCCGAAGTAGCCCACCAGACCGCCGGAGAAGCGCGGCAGGTCGGGCTGTTCGCTGACCCGGAAGCGGGCCTGGAAGTCGCGGATCCAGGCCAGCGGATCATCCACCTCGTGCGCCTCGACCAGGCTGCCGTCCTCGAACAGCTCAACGCGCCGGCCGCGTACCTCGAGGTGGCGCCGGCAGGGCAGGCCGATGATGGAGTAGCGGCCCCACTTCTCGCCGCCCTGTACCGACTCGAACAGGTACGAGTTCGGCCCGCGGGCCAGCTTCACATAGGTGGAGAGCGGGGTGTCGAGATCGGCCAGCACCTCGCGGACCCGGGGAATCAGCGGCTCGGGTGCAGCCGTGGCGGAATCAGTAGGCTTGTCGTTCATGGTTCACATCCGGTTGCAGGGAATGGAAAGGCACGGGGGAGATGCACGCGCGGGCCTCACCATCGCGTGTCGTGCTGTTCCCTGCCGTTTCGGATGTGCAGCGTCATGGGCTCAATTCTGACCGTTCGCGGCCCCGGGAAGCAAGCCCTGCAGCTCGGCCATGGAGTCGATCACCGCATCGGGGTGGTAGTCGCGGATGTCCTCGCCGTGGTTGTAGCCGTAGCTCATGCAGACAATGGCAAAGCCGGCGGCGCGCGCGGCCTTCACATCGCTCTGCGAGTCACCAATCATCAGCGAGGCCTCGGGACGGGCGCCGAGCTGCTCGGCGGCGTGCAGCAGTGGCAGCGGGTCCGGCTTCTTCTTCGGCAGCGTATCGCCGCTGACCACGATCTCGAAGCGGTCGAGGATGCCGAGATCGCGCAAAAGCGGCAGGGTGAACTGCTCGGCCTTGTTGGTGACGCAGCCGAGGCGATAGCCTGCCCCCTGCAGGAAGTCCAGCCCCTCGACCACACCGGGATAGAGCCGGCTGCGCTTGCTGGTGTTCTCGGCGTACAGCTCGAGGAATACCGGGTAGGCGCGCTGGAACAGCGCCTCGTCCGGTTCGCCGTCGAGGCTGTTGGCGAGTGCGCGGCGCACCAGGCGCTCGACCCCGTTGCCGACCCACTGGCGCACCGCCTGCTCGCCGCGCCGCGGCAGGCCGATGCGATCCATCATCTCGTCGACGCAGTAGGCAAGGTCCGGCACGCTGTCCACCAGCGTGCCGTCCACGTCGATCAGCACCATCTCCGGGCGCGCCAGGGCCATGCTCAGCCCGCCTTGGCCAGTTCGTCGCGGAAGGCCCGGATGACGCTGTCGTAGTCGTTCGGATCCTCGGCCTTGCGGGCGCCGAACACGGCGGAACCGGCCACGAAGGTGTCGGCACCGGCCTCGGCGATCTCGCGGATGTTGTCCACCTTCACCCCGCCGTCGATCTCGAGGCGGATGTCGAGCCCGGAGTCGTCGATGATCTTGCGTGCCTGGCGCAGCTTCTGCAGCGCGCTGGGAATGAAGCTCTGCCCCCCGAAGCCGGGGTTGACCGACATGATGAGGATCATGTCCAGCTTGTCGAGCACGTAGTCGAGATAGTCCAGCGGGGTGGCCGGGTTGAACACCAGACCGGCCTTGCAACCCTCGTTGCGGATCAGCTGCAGGGTGCGGTCGATGTGCTCGGAGGCCTCGGGGTGGAAGGTGATGTAGCTGGCCCCGGCCTTGGCGAAGTCGGGGATGATGCGATCCACCGGCTTGACCATCAGGTGCACGTCGATGGGGGCCTCGACGCCATGCTTGCGCAGCGCCTCGCAGACCAGCGGACCGATGGTCAGGTTGGGCACGTAGTGGTTGTCCATGACATCGAAGTGCACGATGTCGGCGCCGGACTTGATGACATTGTCCACTTCCTCGCCCAGGCGCGCGAAGTCGGCGGACAGGATGGACGGGGCAATCTTGTACTCTTGCTTGGCCATGACAGGACCTCTCGTCGAACTGCGAAAACGGGAAACGGCGAATGATACCGCAACCGCGGCCCGCCTGCCGGAGACGGACGGGCCGCGGCGGCCGGGATCAGTGGATGAGGTAACGCCCGCCGCTGGCGATCGCCACCACCACCAGGCCGATGGTGGTGTTGAGCCCCACCAGCATGCGGATCTGGGCCAGCGCCTTGCCGCCGGCCGGCCAGTCGGCGGCCTCCACGGCGCGGCGCAGGCGCCGGTAGGGGGCGAAGAAGACATGCATGAAGATGAGTACCATGACGATGCCCAGCCCTTGCATGATGTGGATGTAGAGCGGCATGTTCGGGTTCTCGAAACCACCGAAACGGGCGAAGAACATCCAGTAGCCGGCACCCAGGATCAGGATTACCGCCGCCCACACGAAGGGGAAGAAGCGGCGGAACACGGCCACCCACAGCTGCAGGCGCAGCGGCGGCTCCAGCACCTCGACCGCGGCCGGGCGCAGGCACAGGTAGGCGAAGAACATGCCGCCGACCCAGACAACGACGGACAGGACATGCAGACCGAGTGCGATGGACATGGCTTTCTCTCCTCGTGTGCCGGCCGGGCCGGGTTCAGGTCAGGGTCTTGACGCCATCCTCGCAGCCGAGGATGAGCACGTCGGCCGGCCGGATGGCGAAGATGCCCACCGTGACCACGCCCGGGATCTGGTTGATCTCGGTCTCCATCTTCACCGGCTCCATGATCTCGAGGTTGTGCACGTCGAGGATGATGTTGCCGTTGTCGGTGACGAAGCCCTCGCGCAGCACCGGCTTGCCGCCCAGCGCCACCATCCTGCGCGCCACCAGGCTGCGCGCCATCGGGATCACCTCGATGGGCAGCGGGAAGGCGCCGAGCACGTCCACCAGCTTGGACTGGTCGGCGATGCAAACGAACTTCTCGCTGGCGCCGGCGACGATCTTCTCGCGCGTCAGCGCGCCGCCGCCGCCCTTGATCAGGTGCAGGTACTTGTTGGACTCGTCGGCGCCGTCCACATAGAGCGGCAGCTCGCCGACCTCGTTCAGGTCCAGCACCGGGATGCCGTGCCCGCGCAGGCGCTCGGCGCTGGCCTCGGAGCTGGCCACGGTGCCGTCGATCTTGCCCTTGATGCCGGCCAGCAGGTCGATGAAGTGATTGGCGGTGGAGCCGGTGCCGATGCCCACCACCATGCCCGGCTCGACGTATTCGATCGCCGCCTCGGCCGCGGCGCGCTTCATTTCGTCGGGTGTCATCTCTGGTCCTCGAATGCGCTTGATCAGCGCGCGATGATAGCGCAACTGGCAGTTCAGGTCAGTTTCCGCCCGGTTCGGCACAGGATCCCGCCATTCGGGGGCCGGAAATCGCCCTTGCCACTGGCGGCCGCAGCCGCCGGGCTGCTAATCTTGCCGCATGAGAGAATACTGCAAGCGCATCCTCACCGCGCGCGTCTACGAGGTGGCGCGGGAAACCCCGTTGCAGGAGGCCCCCGCGCTGAGCCGCCGGCTCGACAACCGGCTGCTGCTCAAGCGCGAGGACCTGCAGCCCGTGTTCAGCTTCAAGCTGCGCGGCGCCTACAACCGCATCGCCCAGCTCGACGAGGCACAGCGCGCCCGCGGCGTGATCTGCGCCTCCGCCGGCAACCATGCCCAGGGCGTGGCGCTCGCCGCCAGTCGACTGGGGGTGAAGGCCACCATCGTCATGCCGCGCACCACGCCCAGCATCAAGGTGGAGGCCGTGCGCACCCTGGGAGGCCGCGTGGTGCTGCACGGCGACACCTACGACGAGGCCGGCGAGCACGCGCAGCGGCTGGCCGAGGAGAAGGGCCTGGTCTTCATCCATCCCTACGACGATCCGCATGTCATCGCCGGCCAGGGCACGGTGGGCATGGAGCTGGTGCGCCAGCATCCGGGGCCGGTGGACGCGGTGTTCGTGCCGGTCGGCGGTGGCGGTCTGATCGCCGGCATCGCCGTCTACCTCAAGGAACTGCGACCCGAGATCCGCATCGTCGGCGTGGAACCGGAGGATGCGGCCTGCCTCAGGGCCGCGCTGGACAAGGGCCGCCGCGTGATCCTGCGCGAGGTCGGCCTGTTCGCCGATGGCGTGGCGGTGCGCCAGATCGGCAGGGAGC
>JALWNJ010000281.1 GCA_026995955.1 Gammaproteobacteria bacterium | reverse complement strand
GATGCGCACCGTGGGCAAATGGTCGGCATCGATCTTGAGCAGGCTTACATCGGTGCGATCGTCGGTCCCCACGAGGCGGGCCTTGAACTCGCGGCGATCGCTGAGCCGCACGATGATCTCCCGGGCGTCGTCCACCACATGGGAATTGGTGACGATGTAGCCGTCCGGCGAAATGATGAAACCCGAACCCAGCGATTCGGCATCCGGCAGCACATCGGGCGGAATCATCCCCGGTGCCTGCTCCAGAAAGCGGCGCAGCAGATCGCCGAGGGGGCCGGCATCCTCGGGGATCTTGAGGTCATGCGGCAGCTTCTCCACCGGATTTCGGCGCGTGGTGCTGATGTTGACCACCGCGGGGCTCACCTGCTCTACCAGGGCAGAGAAATCGGGAAGATTGACGAGCCGCGCCAAAGCCAATGCAGGCGCCAGCAGCAGGAACAGTTGGGCAAAGACGAGGAAATGACGCATCTTCAGGCGCATGGCATGGATTCCAGTATCAGGTCGATTCGACCGTGCACATCGGACGGTGGCGGCGATCAGGCCCACCGTGCCCGGCGGCGGGGCTCAGGCATGGGGCAGGTGCAGCGTCACAGGGGCCTGTTCGGAGTCCAGGACCTCGAGCACCACCGGATGAAACCGGTGCCCGCCGTGCATGGCCAGCCGGCGCACCAGCCAGAAGGCCCCGGAAAGCCCCAGCACACCTCCGACCAGGGCCTGCAGGTCGGCCGGCAGCCCCGACGGCCAGGCCAGTCGCTGAAACATTATCGCCCCCCCGATCATGGCCAGCAACGGCCACAGATACACCATCAGCGAGGCCCCCGCCAGGCGCCCCTCGTCGATGCCGATGCGCACCCGGTCCCCGGGGCGGGCCCGGGCGCGGTTGAGAGCGCGAAAGGCGTGACGCCGGCTGCCGAGAAACCGGCCCAGGGCCGAGGTACCACAGCCGCTGCGGGCGCTGCAACTGCCGCAGGCACCGCCCGTGAGCGGCTCGACCAGGGCCCAGCCTCCCTCGGTGGAAAGCACCCTGCCCTGCTCCTCGATCATGACTTCGGCACCTCGATGGCACGCATGAGGTACTCGAGGGTGCGTGTCGGCACCTCGCCCACCACGGTGATCTGCCAGCCGTCGCGTTCATCGGCCAGGGCCTGAACGGCACCGGAACGCATGCGGCCTTCCCAGGGCTTGCCCGGCGCATCGCCGGCGCGGGCCAGGAATACGGAAACGCTGGCCAGGCCGTCGCCGAGGATGACCTGCCGAACTTCCGGCCGCGCCTTCATGGGGGGCTGCACCACCTCGGAAATTACTTTAAATCCAGGCGGCAGATCCTTGAAATGTATTGACCTTACCTCTCCCTTTGCAATGGGCGCAGGCAACTCCGCCACGCGAAAGCCGCGATAACCATCGCTTTCGAAGGCCGAAGGGGGGATCTGGCGCGGGAAACTGATACGGGTAAACAGGAACTGCTCCATCACCTTGCCGTCCGGCCCGCGAACGGCGGCACGCAACAGCATGCCGGTCTGTGGTTCGATACAGTACTCGTAGCCATAGCGGTAATCGTCACGCGGGGTGATGCGGATCACCTGACAGGCAAATCCGGCGACCCGGTCCTCCCCCCCGGTCTCGAAACGGTAATGGCGTGCGATGCGGGCCGGATCATCGGGCAGGGGCAGGGGCAGCTCGTTTCGATCCTTGACCGGTTCGCGCAGCATCTGCCTGCGATCGGGCCAGATACAGGTCAGGGCATCACCACTGCGCAGCACCTGCCGGCGCTCGCCCGAGAGTGCCGTCACCCGGCTCATGGGTTGCCCCTGGATCATGCCATGAATGATGTGCAGGGTTTCGAGCCGATCCCCTTTCTGATAGACGAAAGTGCCCTCGTAATCGAGCTCAACCACGGCCCTGCGCATGCGTTCGAGCCACGCAATGGCCTGGTCGGCCTGTGCTGCCCCTGACCCCTCCCCCGGGGCCGTCGAGCCTCGCTGTTCAGCAGCCACGACCAGGGACGGCAGCAGAAGCAGGAGCGGCAGCAATCTGCGCAGCATCATCGGCTGGACGACTCCGAAGTCTCGTAGCCGACGATGCGGGCGTAGGGCAACATGGCCGGCCGGCCGGCAAACTCCGAATGATTGATCAGGTAGCTGTTGATGCGACGCTGTACCTCGGCATCGCTGACACCAGGCTGCACGGCCTCCGGTGCCGTGGCATTGGCAAGCCGGAAGCCGCCTGCCCGGGACGAAGGCGGCGCTGGAGGCTGGTGACTGGCCATCACGGCCATCCCGGCCGGAATGGCCCCGCCGCCGACCAGCGACTGCAGGCCCAGGATGGTGACTACGGCCACCGAGGCGGCCACGGCGAAACCGGCCCCGGCGCGCAGCCAGAACGGCAGGGGTGCGTGCTTCTGCGACGCGTCCGCCCCGGCCTCGGGCGCTTCTGCTGCCGCATCGATGCCGGCATTGACCCGTGCCAGAAAGTCCCGGCACAGGGTGGGCGGCAGCTCGCCACGCAGGGCATCCCGCACCAGATGGTCGCGTCGCCAGCGCTCCAGGCTGGCCTCGTCCTCGACGAGGATGCCAATCATCCGGCGCCGCTCGAATGCCTGCAGCTCTCCGTCCACCAGGGCCGAAAGCCGTTCCTGTTTGCTGATGTCTGTCATGTCGATCACTCGATCAATGGTTTCAGTCGCTTGTCGATGGCATCGCGGGCCCGGAAGATCCGCGAGCGCACCGTGCCGATCGGGCAATCCATCGCCTGTGCAATCTCCTCGTAGCTCAGGCCTTCCAGCTCGCGCAGCACGATTGCCGTGCGCAGGTCCTCGGGCAGGTCGTCGATCGCCTCCTGGACCGTCTGCTGGATCTCGTCGCGCAGCAGCTCGCGCTCCGGCGAGCCATATTCCTTGAGCGCCGATTCTCCGTTGAACTGCTCCGCCTCCTGCGCATCCACGCCATGCTCCGGCACCCTGCGGCCCAGCGCCGCCAGGTGGTTCTTCGCCGTGTTGATGGCGATGCGGTACAGCCAGGTATAGAAGGCGCTGTCGCCGCGAAAGTTCTTCAGACCGCGATAGGCCTTGATGAAGGCCTCCTGGGCGATGTCCATGGCCGTGGCCTGGTCGGAGACATAGCGGGACACCAGATTGATGATGCGGTTCTGGTACTTGAGCACCAGCGCATCGAAGGCGCGCCTGTCCCCGGCCTGGGCCCGACGGACCAGCTCCAGATCGGTCTGTTCGCCGC
>JALWNJ010000280.1 GCA_026995955.1 Gammaproteobacteria bacterium | reverse complement strand
GTGTGCGGCTACTCGCTGGCCGAGCTGGAGCCGCGCCTGTTCTCCTTCAACAACCCGGCCGGCGCCTGCCCCACCTGCGACGGCCTCGGCGTGCAGCAGTTCTTCGACCCGGAGCGGGTGGTCGCCCATCCCGAACTGAGCCTGGCCGGCGGCGCGGTGCGTGGCTGGGACCGGCGCAACGCGTACTACTTCCAGATGATCTCCTCGCTCGCCGCCCACTACGGCTTCGATGTCGAGACCCCGTGGTCGGAACTGCCCGAAGAGATCCGCCACATCGTTCTCCATGGCAGCGGCGACGAGGCCATCGAGTTCACCTACCTCGGCAACCGCGGCCAGGTACTGCGCAAGACCCATCCCTTCGAGGGCATCCTGCCCAACCTGGAACGCCGCTACCGCGAAACCGATTCCGGCACCGTGCGCGAGGAACTGGCCAAGTACCTCTCGGTACAGCCCTGCCCCGACTGCCACGGCACACGACTCAACCGCGCCGCGCGCCATGTCTACATCGCCGACTACAGCCTGCCGCAGATCACCGCCATGCCGATCGGCGAGTGCCATCACTTCTTCTCCGAACTGAAGCTGCCCGGCAAGCGCGGCGCCATCGCCGAAAAGATCCTGCGCGAGATCGTGCTGCGGCTGCGCTTTCTGGTCGATGTCGGCCTCGACTACCTGATGCTCAACCGCAGCGCCGAGACCCTGTCCGGCGGCGAGGCCCAGCGCATCCGTCTGGCGAGCCAGATCGGTGCCGGGCTGGTGGGCGTGATGTACATCCTCGACGAGCCCTCCATCGGCCTGCACCAGCGCGACAACGAGCGCCTGCTGCGCACCCTCACCCACCTGCGTGACCTGGGCAACACGGTGATCGTCGTCGAACACGACGAGGACGCCATCCGTACCGCCGACCATGTCGTCGACATCGGCCCCGGGGCCGGCGTGCATGGCGGCCGGGTGGTGGCCCAGGGCACGCCGGAGGAGATCATGCAGGCGCCCGAGTCCCTCACCGGCCAGTACCTGTCCGGCCGCCGGCGCATCGAACTGCCGGAGCAACGCCACCAGCCCGACGACCGCTGGCTGGTGATCCGCGGCGCCGATGGCAACAACCTGCAGCAGATTGACGCCCGCATCCCGGTGGGACTGTTCACCTGCGTCACCGGCGTCTCCGGCTCCGGCAAGTCCACCCTCATCAACGACACCCTCTACCGCCATGTCGCCCTGCGCCTGCACGGCAGCGGCGAATCTCCCGCCCACTGCGAGGACATCGAGGGCCTGGAGCGCATCGACAAGGTGGTGGACATCGACCAGAGTCCCATCGGCCGCACGCCACGCTCCAACCCGGCCACCTACACCGGTCTGTTCACGCCCATCCGCGAGCTGTTCGCCGGCACCCCCGAGGCCCGTGCCCGCGGCTACACCCCCGGCCGCTTCAGCTTCAATGTCCGTGGCGGTCGCTGCGAGGCCTGCCAGGGCGATGGCGTCATCAAGGTGGAGATGCACTTCCTGCCCGATGTCTACGTCCCCTGCGATGTCTGCCAGGGCAAGCGCTACAACCGCGAGACGCTGGACATCCGCTACAAGGGCAAGAACATCCACGAGGTGCTGGAGATGACGGTGGAGGACGCGCTCGAGTTCTTCTCCGCCGTGCCGGTGGTCCGACGCAAACTGCAGACCCTGATGGAGGTCGGCCTGTCCTACATCACCCTGGGGCAGAACGCCACCACCCTGTCCGGCGGCGAGGCACAGCGCGTCAAGCTGGCGCGGGAGCTGTCCAAGCGCGACACCGGGCGCACCCTCTACATCCTCGACGAGCCCACCACCGGACTGCACTTCCACGATGTGGAACAATTGCTGCGGGTGCTGCTGCAACTGCGCGACCGCGGCAACACCATCGTCGTCATCGAGCACAATCTGGATGTGATCAAGATGGCCGACTGGATCATCGACCTGGGGCCGGAGGGCGGCAGCCGGGGTGGCACCATCGTCGCCACCGGCAGTCCTGAAGATGTGGCCGCCTGCGCCGGGTCCTGGACCGGGCGCTTCCTGGCCCCGCTGCTGGAGCGCGACCGCCGCCGCAGCGCCTGAACCTCAGGCCTCGATGCGAACCGGATCACCCGGTGCCAGGCCCAGCAGCCCGGCAGCCGATCCCCGGTTCACCGCCAGCTCCACCAGGCCGTTGGCGTTTTCGTACCAGAAGGGCTCGCCCGGCGCGGCATCGCAGAAGGTGCGTGCGCGGCGCAGCCTGCGGCCGGCAGCCACCACCACCGCGTGTGGCGACAGCGACGCAGCGCGACGACCGGTCATCAGATTGCCGTAGTGATCAGCATAGACGATCCGATCCAGCTCCTCGGCCCAGCCCTCGGGCAGCCCGCGCGCAGGATGCCCAGGCCCCTGCGGTCGCCAGCCCAGCGCGAGCCGCGCCGCCGTCGGGGCAAACACGTCCCGGCCATGGAAGCTGGCCGAGGCGGAATCAGGCACCGGAATCGTCCACCATCGCGCCCGTTCTGCGCGCGCTTCCACCACCCTCAGCAGGCCATTGTCGGGGCCAACGAACCAGCGCCCGTCGGCCTCCATCACCATCGCCCGGCGAGCACCACCGACCCCGGGATCCACCACGCACAGGAACACGCTGCCGGCCGGGAATTCCGCCACATAGGCCGGCAGCAGATAGGCCCCGAGTTCGATGCCAAAGACGGGCACCTCGGCATGCAGGTCCACCACCGGCCAGCCAGGGCCACTGGCATGCAGCACCGCCGCCATCTGCGCCTGATAGGGATCACGGCGCCCGAAATCGGTAAACAGCACGAACTGACTCATTGCCACCCCAACGCAACGGGGCCGGCGAATGCCGGCCCCGTCAGGATAGTGCAATCCGCGGCCTGGTTCAGTCGGCCGCCTGCTCCTGCTCGGGCTGCGGGCGATCGACCAGCTCCACCAGCGCCATCGGCGCGTTGTCGCCGGCGCGATAGCCGCACTTGAGGATGCGCAGGTAGCCACCGGGACGATCCTTGTAGCGCGGACCCAGTTCATTGAACAACTTGCCGACCACTTCCTTGTCACGCAGGCGGGCAAAGGCCAGACGGCGCTTGTGCACGCTGTCCTGCTTGGCCAGGGTGATCAGCGGCTCTGCCACGCGGCGCAGCTCCTTGGCCTTGGGCAGGGTGGTGCGGATCACCTCATGGCGGAACAGCGAATTGGCCATGTTGGCGAACATGGCCTTGCGATGGCTGCTGTTGCGGTTCAGTTTCTTGCCAGACTTGCGATGGCGCATGGTTCCGGTTCCTCAACTCGGCAGGGCGGCTGCTGTCAGCCCTTGTTCTCGGTCAGGCTGGGCGGTGGCCAGTTCTCGATGCGCATGCCCAGCGACAGGCCGTGCTGTGCCAGCACGTCCTTGATCTCGGTCAGCGACTTCTTGCCCAGGTTCGGGGTCTTCAGCAGTTCGACCTCGGTACGCTGGATGAGATCGCCTATGTAATGGATGTTCTCCGCCTTCAGGCAGTTGGCGGAACGCACCGTCAGCTCCAGGTCGTCCACCGGACGCAGCAGGATGGGATCGATCTCCGGGCCCTGGCTGGCGCCGGCACCGGCCTCGGTGCCCTCCAGCTTGACGAACGGCTCCAGCTGCTTCTGCAGGATGGTGGCCGCCTCGCGGATGGCGTCCTCGGGATCGATGGTGCCGTTGGTCTCCAGCTCGATGATCAGCTTGTCGAGGTTGGTGCGCTGCTGGACACGGGCACTCTCCACCTTGTAGGCGACATTGCGGATCGGGCTGAAGCTGGCGTCCAGCAGCAGGCGGCCGATGGGACGATCACCGGACTCGCTGTCACGACGCATGGTGGCCGGCTGGTAACCCATGCCGGTGGCCACCTTCAGGGTCATGTTCAGCTCCGCACCCTGAGTGAGGTTGGCGATGACCAGATCCGGATTGACGATCTCGACATCGTGATCCACCTGGATGTCGCCGGCGGTGACGGTACCCGGCCCCTTCTTGCTCAGGGTCAGGGTGGCCTCGTCGCGGTTGTGCATGCGCACCGCGACTTCCTTCAGGTTGAGCAGGATCTCGACCACGTCCTCCTGCACGCCTTCGATGGAGGTGTACTCGTGCAGCACGCCCTCGATCTCGGCCTCGACGATGGCGGCACCGGGAATCGATGACAGCAGGATGCGACGCAGGGCATTGCCCAGCGTATGGCCGAAGCCGCGCTCCAGCGGCTCGAGCGTGACGCGGGCATGGCGCTCGTTCTCGGCCTGGACCGCGATGTTGCGGGGCGTGAGCAGTTCTTTGGCGTTGGATGTCATCTTCGAGTGTGCCTCGTCGCGTTTACTTGGAGTACAGCTCGACCACCAGGGATTCGTTGATCTCCGCCGGCAGGTCGCTGCGCTCGGGCACCGACTTGAAGGTGCCTTCCATCTTCTTCACATCGACCTCGACCCACTCCGGGAAGCCGGCCTGCTCGGCCAGCGCCAGGGAATCGGCGATGCGCTGCTGCTTCCTGGCCTTCTCGCGCACGGCAATCACATCACCAGCCTGCACCTGATAGGAGGGGATGTTCACCACCTTGCCGTTGACCATGATGGCCTTGTGGCTCACCAGCTGGCGCGCCTCGGCACGGGTGGAGCCGAAGCCCATGCGATAGACCACATTGTCAAGACGGCACTCCAGCATCTGCAGCAGGTTCTCGCCAGTGGAGCCCTTCTTCTGCGCGGCCTTCTTGAAGTAGTTGCGGAACTGCTTCTCCAGCACGCCGTACATGCGGCGCAGCTTCTGCTTTTCGCGCAGCTGCAGGCCGTAGTCGGACAGGCGCGCACGGCGGTCGCCATGCTGACCGGGCGCCTTCTCCATGTTGCACTTGCTCTCGACCGGGCGCGCGCGGCTCTTCAGGAACAGGTCGGTTCCCTCGCGACGCATCAGCTTGCATTTGGGGCCAATGTACCTTGCCATGTCGGTTCTTCTCCTGGATTACACGCGGCGCTTTTTCGGCGGACGGCAACCGTTGTGCGGAATCGGGGTCACATCGCTGATCTGGGTGATCTTGAAGCCGATGTTGTTCAGCGAACGGACGGCGGACTCGCGGCCGGGCCCCGGGCCCTTGACGCGCACCTCGAGGTTCTTGAGGCCGTATTCCTTCGCCGCCTCGCCGGCGCGTTCGGCAGCCACCTGGGCCGCGAAGGGCGTGCTCTTGCGCGAGCCGCGGAAGCCGGAACCACCCGCCGTCGCCCAGGTCAGGGTGTTCCCCTGGCGATCGGAGATGGTGATGATGGTGTTGTTGAAGGTCGCGTAGATGTGCGCGATGCCGTCGGTGACGACGCGCTTGACCTTCTTCTTGCGTGCGGGTGCCTTAGCCATGCCTAGTCCTGCTCAATCGGTTCAATCACTTGCGAATCGGACGCCGCGGACCCTTGCGGGTACGGGCATTGGTCTTGGTGCGCTGACCACGGACCGGCAGGCCGCGGCGGTGACGAATCCCACGGTAGCAGCCCAGGTCCATCAGACGCTTGATGTTCATCGACACCTCGCGGCGCAGATCGCCCTCGACGGTATACTTGCCGACCTCGGCGCGCAGCTTGTCCAGCTCGGCTTCGGTGAGATCGCGCACCTTGACATCGGGCTTGACGCCGGCGGCCTCGCAGATCATCCGCGCACGGGTCGGCCCGATGCCGTAGATCGAACGCAGAGCGATGACCGTGTGCTTCTGGTCGGGAATGTTGATTCCTGCAATTCGTGCCATTTAAACCACTCTCCAAGAGGCCGCTTCAGAAAAGCCGGGCATTATAGCCCCGCCTCGCGCGGCGTTCAAGCTCAACCCTGACGCTGCTTGTGCCGGGGATCGCTGCAGATCACGCGCACCACACCGCGGCGCTTGATGATGCGGCAGTTGCGGCACATCTTCTTGACTGATGCTCTTACCTTCATTTCTCGTTTCCTCGGTCAGACCGGGCCTTCACCGCAGGCCCTTGAGATTTGCCTTTTTCATCAGGCCCTCGTACTGGTGCGACATCAGGTGGGCCTGGGCCTGGGCCATGAAGTCCATCACCACCACCACGATGATCAGCAGCGAGGTGCCGCCGAAGTAGAACGGCACGTTCCAGTACAGGATCAGGAACTCCGGCAGCAGGCACACCGCTGTGATGTATATGGCGCCTACGGCCGTGAGTCGGGTCATCACCCTGTCGATGTACTCGGCGGTACGCTTGCCGGGGCTGTAGCCCGGAATCACGGCACCCGCCTTCTTCAGGTTTTCGGCCGTCTCGCGGGCATTGAACACCAGGCCGGTATAGAAGAAGGCGAAGAAGATGATCGCCAGTGCGTACATCGCCACATACAACGGCTGACCGGGTGACAGCGCGGTGGTGATGCTCTGCAGCCAGGCCATGCCTTCCTTCTGCTCGAACCACTTGCCGATGGTGGCCGGGAACAGAATGATGCTGGAAGCAAAGATCGGCGGAATCACGCCGGACATGTTCAGCTTCAGCGGCAGGTAGGAACTCTGCCCGGCGTACAGCTTGCGACCGACCTGACGCTTGGGATAGTTCACCGGGATCTGCCGCTGCCCGCGCTCGACGAAGACCACGAAGCCCGTCACCAGCACCACCAGCACCAGCAGGATCAGCACCCAGGCTGGCGAGAGTGTTCCGGTGCGCGCCATCTCCAGGGTAGCGGCCACCGCACTCGGCAGGCCGGCGACGATGCCGGCAAAGATGATCATCGAGATGCCGTTGCCGATGCCGCGCTCGGTAATCTGCTCGCCCAGCCACATCAGGAACAGCGTCCCCGTGACCAGCGTCAGGGTCGTCGTAAAGATGAACCCCACGCCAGGATTGATGGCGATGGTCTCTCCACTTCCCACCTGCTGCGCCTGAAGGGCAATGGCAACGCCGATCCCCTGGAAGGTGGCCAGCAGCACGGTGCCGTACCGTGTGTACTGCGTAATCTTGCGTCGACCAGCCTCGCCTTCCTTCTTCAGCTGCTCCAGCGCCGGCACCACCACCGTCATCAGCTGGATGATGATCGAGGCCGAGATGTACGGCATGATGCCCAGGGCAAACACACTCAGCCGCTCCAGTGCCCCACCGGAGAACATGTTGAACATGTCCAGGATGGTGCCGCTCTGGCTGTCGAAGAACTGCGCCAGGGCTTGCGGATTGATGCCGGGCACCGGCACGAAGGTACCGATGCGGTAGACGATCAGTGCCAAAACGAGAAAAACGAAGCGCTTCCGCAGCTCCGTTATCTTCCCGATGTCACCGATCGAACCGGCGAGCGAGCCCTGGGCAGCGGCCATGGGATCAGTCCTCGACCTTGCCGCCGGCGGCCTCGATGGCCTGGCGCGCCCCCTTGGTCACGGCCACACCCTTGACGGTGACGGGCTTGTCGATCTTGCCGGAGGCGATGATCTTGGCCTTGCGGGTACGGCGCGGCACCACATCGGCCTTGATCAGGGCCTCGAGATCGATCACCTCACCCTCTACGCAGGCCAGTTCGTGCAGGCGGACTTCTGCCACGAAGGCACCCTTGCGGGAGCTGAAGCCGACCTTTGGCAGGCGGCGCTGCAGCGGCATCTGGCCGCCCTCGAAGCCGACCTTGTGATAACCGCCCGAACGGGAATGCTGGCCCTTGTGACCACGGCCGCAGGTCTTGCCCAGACCGGAGCCGATGCCACGGCCCACCCGCTTGCGGGACGGGCGGCTGCCAGCGGCGGGCTTGAGCGTATTCAGTCTCATCTTCAGGCTTCCTCGACTTTGAGCATGTAGGCGATCTTTTCGATCATGCCGCGGTTCTCCGGCGTGTCGATCACCTCGACGGTCTGGTGCATCCGGCGGATGCCCAGCCCACGGGCGCAGGCCTGGTGGCTCTTGAGCCGACCGATCAGGCTGCGTACCAGCGTTACCTTGAGTTTCTTCTCAGCCATCGTCTCAGCCTCGAATCTCTTCCACAGACTTGCCGCGCTTGGCAGCGATCAGCTCGGGATCGTGAATCTGGGTCAGGGCATTGATGGTGGCGCGCACCACATTGATCGGGTTGCGCGAACCGATGCACTTGGCGAGCACGTTCTTCACGCCGACCACCTCGAACACGGCACGCATGGCACCACCGGCGATGATCCCGGTACCCTCGGAGGCGGGCTTCATGAACACCTTGGCACCGCCATGGCTGCCCTTCATCTCGTAGTGCAGGGTACCCTCGTCGAGGGACACCTCGACCATGTTCTTGCGTGCCTGTTCCATGGCCTTCTGGATGGCCAGCGGTACCTCGCGCGCCTTGCCATAACCCATGCCGACCTTGCCGTTGCCGTCACCGACTACGGTCAGGGCAGTAAAACCGAACTGGCGACCACCCTTGACCACCTTGGCCACGCGGTTGATGGTGATCAGCTTTTCGACCAGGCCGTCGTTGGTGCTCTCGATGTTTGCTTTAGCCATGTGCCTACCCTGGGTCAGAACTGGAGGCCGGCTTCACGCGCGGCATCCGCCAGCGCCTTGACCCGACCGTGATACTTGAAACCGGAACGGTCGAAGGCCACCTTGTCGATGCCCTTCGCCCTGGCGCGCTCGCCGATCAGACGGCCGACGATGGCTGCGGTATCGACATTGCCGGTGTACTTCGCCTGTTCGCGCACTTCCTTCTCCACGCTGGAAGCGGCAGCCACCACCTCGCTGCCATTGGGGGCAATGAGCTGGGCGTAGATGTGCCGGGGCGTGCGATGCACGCACAGGCGGTACACGCCGAGACGCTTCTGACGGGCACGCGCCTTGCGGGCGCGGCGGAGACGAGCGGTTTTCTTGTCCATCTGTGTCTACCCTATTTCTTCTTCGCTTCTTTGCGAATGATGCGTTCATCCGCATAGCGAACGCCCTTGCCCTTGTAGGGCTCAGGGGGACGGAAGGCGCGGATCTCTGCCGCGACCTGGCCAACCTTCTGCTTGTCGATGCCCTTGACGACCACCTCGGTCTGGCTCGGGGTCTCGATGGCCACACCCTCCGGCACTGCATACTCGACCGGATGCGAGAAGCCCAGTGTCAGGTTGAGCTTGTTGCCCTGCGCCTGTGCGCGATAGCCCACCCCGACCAGCTCCAGCTTGCGCTCGAAGCCCTGCGAGACACCGGTGACCATGTTGTTGAGCAGGGCACGCATGGTGCCGGCCATGGCGTAACCGGTCTTTTCCGGATCGGCCGCATCGATACGGATCTGGTTGTCTTCGACGCAGACCGTGACCGTGGGATGCACTTCGTACTCGAAACTCCCCTTGGGCCCCTTGACGGTGACCTTCTGGCCATCGACACTGACTTCGACACCCTTGGGCAGATCGATCGGTTTCTTGGCAATACGGGACATGTCGGTTCCCCGAATCAGGCTACGGTGCAGATGACTTCGCCGCCAACGCCCATTTCACGCGCCTGACGGTCGGTCATCACACCCTTGCTGGTTGATACGATGGCAACGCCGAGGCCGCCGATCACACGCGGCAGTTCGTCCTTGCCGCGGTAGATACGCAGGCCCGGGCGACTGACACGCTGAATCCGCTCGATGACAGGCTTGCCGCCAAAGTACTTGAGCTGGATCACCAGGGTCGGCTTGCCGTCGTTTTCCTCGACGCTGTAGTCGGCAATGTAGCCCTCGTCCTTGAGCACCTTGCACAGGGACTCCTTCATCTTTGACGACGGCAGGGAAACGCTGGCCTTTTCCGCAGCCTGGGCATTGCGGATGCGGGTCAGCATGTCGGCGATCGGATCAGACATACTCATCGTCGTGACACTCCTTACCAGCTGGCCTTGACCAGACCGGGAATGTTGCCGGTCATGGCATGTTCGCGCAGCTTGTTGCGACCAAGGCCGAACTTGCGATAGTAGCCGTGCGGACGACCGGTAATGCGGCAGCGCTTGCGCTGACGCACCGGGCTGGAGTCGCGCGGAAGCTTCTGCAGCTTGACCACGGCCTCCATGCGCACCTCGTAATCGGCGTTCGGATCATTGATGATTGCCTTGAGCTCGGCACGCTTGGCCGCATACTTCTTCGCCAGCTTTTCGCGCTTCAGCTCACGCTGAATCATTGAAACCTTGGCCATCGTATTACTTCCTCATGAACGGAACGGGAAATTGAAGGCCGCGAGCAGTGCCCTGGCTTCTTCATCGTTTTTTGCGGTAGTGGTGATGGTGATGTCCATCCCGCGGAGTGCATCGATCTTGTCGTAATCGATTTCCGGGAAGATGATCTGTTCCTTCACGCCCATGCTGTAGTTGCCGCGACCATCGAAGGACTTCGGGCTCAGGCCACGGAAGTCGCGGATGCGCGGAATGGCAATGCTGATCAGGCGATCGAGGAACTCGTACATGCGCGTCTTGCGCAGCGTTACCTTGCACCCAATGGGCATGCCGTCACGCAGCTTGAAGCCGGCGATGGACTTGCGCGCCACGGTCACCACCGGCTTCTGGCCGGCGATACGGGTCATGTCGGACACCGCGTGCTCGATGACCTTCTTGTCGGCAATGGCCTCGCCCAGGCCCATGTTGAGGGTGATCTTCTCGATGCGCGGCACCATCATCGGGTTGTCGTAATTGAACTTCTCCTGAAGTTCCTTGACGACCTTTTCTTTGTAGTAATCCTGCAATCTAGCCATGACCGTCACCTGATTAAGCGTCAACGACTTCGCCGTTGGACTTGAAGTAGCGCACCTTGCGGTTGTCCTCGAGCACCTTGATGCCCACGCGATCACCCCTTCCGGTGGCCGGGTTGTACAGCATCACATTGGAGACATGGATCGGCATCTCCTTCTCGATGATGCCGCCGGCAATGCCAAGCTGCGGGTTCGGCTTCTGGTGCTTCTTCACCATGTTCACGCCCTGCACGATCACCTTGTCGTTGGGCAGCACCTTGACGACCAGGCCGCGACGACCCTTGTCCTTGCCGGTCGTGACGATGACATCATCACCCTTGCGAATCTTTTTCATTGCCTTAGCCTCGAATCACAGCACTTCAGGGGCCAGCGAGATGATCTTCATGAACTGCTCGCCACGAAGCTCACGGGTCACCGGCCCGAAGATGCGGGTGCCGATCGGCTGCAGCTGATTGTTCAGCAGCACCGCGGCGTTCTTGTCGAAGCGGATGAGCGATCCGTCGGCGCGACGCACACCGGAGGCAGTACGCACCACGACGGCGTTGTACACCTCGCCCTTCTTCACCTTGCCGCGCGGGATGGCATCCTTCACGCTGACCTTGATGATGTCGCCAATGCCGGCATAGCGGCGATGGGAGCCGCCGAGCACCTTGATGCACTGCACCTTCTTGGCACCACTGTTGTCGGCAACTTCCAGAACGGTCTGCATTTGAATCATGGCGAAACCCGCTTCATTCGATCCTGATTAACCATTAGCGCGTTCGACGACGCGCACCAGCGTCCAGGACTTGGTCTTGGACATCGGACGACACTCGCGGATCTCCACGGTATCGCCGGTCTTGCACTCGTTGTTCTCGTCGTGCACGTGCAGCTTGGTCGAACGACGGATGAACTTGCCATACAGCGGATGCTTCACGCGCCGCTCGATCATGACCGTGATGGTCTTGTCCATCTTGTCGCTGACGACACGCCCGATCTGCGAGCGCTCAATCTTGGTCGTCTCGGTCATGACTGTTCACCTGACTGCTTTTCACGAATAATGGTCTTGATCCGCGCGATGTCGCGGCGGATTTGCTTGAACTGATGCACCTGGCTGAGCTGGCCGGTGGCCTTCTGCAGGCGCAGGTTCATCTGCGCCTTGAGCTGGGCCAGCAGTTCCTGGTTCAGCTCCTCAATGCTCTTCTGTCGCAATTCGCTCGCCTTCATCACATCACCTGGCGCGTTACAAACACGGTCTTGATCGGCAGCTTGGCAGCCGCCAGGCGGAATGCCTCGCGTGCCACTTCCTCGCTGACCCCTTCCATCTCGTACAGCATGCGGCCGGGCTGGATCTGCGCGACCCAGTACTCGACATTGCCCTTGCCCTTGCCCATGCGCACCTCAAGCGGCTTCTTGGTGATCGGCTTGTCGGGGAACACGCGGATCCAGATCTTGCCGCCACGCTTGATGTGACGCGTCATGGCACGGCGTGCGGCCTCGATCTGCCGGGCCGTAATGCGCCCACGGCCCACGGCCTTGAGGCCGTATTCACCGAAGCTCACCTTGTTGCCGACGGTGGCCAGGCCGCGGTTGCGACCCTTCTGCACCTTGCGGAACTTTGTTCTCTTGGGCTGCAGCATGGCTCAGCTCCTACTTCGAAGACTTGCGGCCGCTGGCGGACGCATTCTTGCTCTCGAGGTCGAAGACCTCGCCCTTGTAGATCCACACCTTGATGCCAATGACACCGTAAGTAGTGTTGGCCTCGGCCGTGCCGTAGTCGATATCAGCACGGAGGGTATGCAGCGGAACGCGGCCCTCGCGATACCACTCGGTGCGGGCGATCTCGGCGCCATTGAGGCGGCCGGCGACGCTGACCTTGATGCCCTGTGCGCCAAGGCGCATGGCATTCCCCACCGCTCGCTTCATGGCGCGACGGAACATGATGCGGCGCTCGAGCTGCTGGGCAATGCTCTCGGCCACCAGAGTCGCATCGATCTCCGGCTTGCGGATCTCCTCGATGTTGATCTTCACATTGTTGGGATTGAGACCAGTCATCTGCGCCACTTCCTGGCGCAGCTTCTCGATGTCCTCACCCTTCTTGCCGATGACGATGCCGGGGCGCGCGGTATGAATGGTAATGAAGATGCTGCGCGCAGGTCGCTCGATCTGGATACGGCTGACGGAGGCCTGGGCGAGCTTCTTCTTCAGGAACTCGCGCACGGCGATGTCGTTGTTCAGGTTGTCGGCAAACTCTTCTCCGTCGGCGTACCACTTGGAGTTCCAGTCCGTGGCGATGCCCAGGCGAAAACCGATTGGATTGACCTTGTGACCCATTTCCAGAACCCCTTACTTTTCGCTCACGGCGACGGTGATGTGGCTGGTACGCTTGAGGATGCGGTTGGCACGCCCCTTGGCACGGGGACGGATCCGCTTCATGGTCGGACCCTCGTCCACGAAGACCGTCGACACCTTCAGCTCGTCGATGTCGGCACCGTTGTTGTGCTCGGCGTTGGCGATGGCCGACTCCAGCACCTTCTTGACGATGCGGGCGGCCTTCGTCGGGCTGAACTCGAGGATCTGCAACGCGGCCTCGATGTCCTTGCCCCGGATC
>JALWNJ010000279.1 GCA_026995955.1 Gammaproteobacteria bacterium | reverse complement strand
TCCTGCCAGTCGGTGGCCAGGTGCAGGAAGGCACCAGGACGCATGCGGGAGGCGAGCAGGCGCAGGAAGGGCGGTTGCACGATGCGCCGCTTGTGGTGCTTCTTCTTGGGCCAGGGGTCGGGGAAATAGATCTGCACGCCGGACAGCGACCGCTCCGGGATCATGTGCTCCAGCACTTCTACCGCGTCGTGGTTGACCAGCCGCAGATTGGCAAGCCCGCGTTCCTCGATCAGCCGCAGCAGGTGGCCGACGCCAGGGCGATGCACCTCGATGCCGAGGAAATTGTGCTGTGGCTCGGCGGCGGCCTGGTCGGCCAGCGATTCGCCGTTGCCGAAGCCGATCTCGAGGATCACCGGGTGTTCGTTGCCGAACAGGGCCGGCAGGTCGAGCGGCTGCTCGCGGTAGTCTACGCCGTATTTCGGCCACAGGGTCTCGAGGGCCTGTTGCTGGCCGCGGGTGAGGCGGCCCTCGCGCAGCACGAAGCTGCGGATGCGCCGCAGGCTGCGGGGGCGATCCGGCATCGGTTCAGAAGAAGGTGCCGTCGATGGGGGAAGAGGCGGAGGCGTAGCGCTTGCGTGGCATGCGGCCGGCGAGGAAGGCCTCGCGCCCGGCCTCGATGGCCTTTTTCATGGCCGAGGCCATGAGCACCGGGCGCTTGGCCTCGGCGATGGCGGTGTTCATCAGCACGCCGTCGCAGCCCAGCTCCATCGCCACGGCGGCATCGGAGGCGGTGCCGACGCCGGCATCGACGATGATCGGCACCTTCGCGTTTTCGATGATCTCGAGGATGTTGTAGGGATTGCGAATGCCGAGCCCGGAGCCGATCGGCGCCGCCAGCGGCATCACCGCCACGCAGCCGATCTCTTCCAGGCGTTTGGCGATGATGGGGTCGTCGTTGGTGTAGACCATGACCTGGAAGCCATCGCGGACCAGGATCTCGGCCGCCTCCAGGGTGGCGATGACATCCGGGAACAGGGTCTTCTCGTCGCCCAGTACCTCGAGCTTGACCAGCGAGTGGCCGTCGAGCAGCTCGCGCGCCAGGCGGCAGGTGCGCACCGCGTCCTCCACCGTGTAGCAGCCGGCGGTGTTGGGCAGCAGGGTGTAGCGCTCCGGCGGCAGCACATCGAGCAGGTTGGGCTCGTCCGGGTTCTGACCGATGTTGCTGCGGCGCACGGCGATGGTGACGATCTCGGCGCCGCTGGCCTCGATGGCCTGGCGGGTCTCTTCGAGATCGCGGTACTTGCCGGTGCCGACCAGCAGCCGCGAGCGGTAGCTGCGGCCGGCGATGTTGAGGCTGTCGTCGGACATGGTCATCCCCCACCGATGGCCTGCACGATCTCGACCCGATCGCCAGGCTGCAACTGGAACGATTCGAACTGGCTGCGCGGCACGATCTCCAGGTTGACCTCCAGCGCCAGCCGCTTGCCAGCCAGGCCCAGCGTTTCCAGCAGCTGTGCCGCGGTGAGCGGCTCGGGCAGCTCGCGGGGTTCGCCGTTGATGGTCAGTTGCATGGTGTTCGTGGTTTCAGGCAGTTCGGATGCAATGGTCCCATTCTACCATGTGCGTCAGTCCCTCGGGCCGAAGATGGCGGTGCCCACGCGCACCAGGGTGGCGCCCTCGGCAATGGCCGCCTCGAGGTCGCCGGTCATGCCCATGGAGAGGGTGTCGAGCCCCGTGAACCCCCGCGCCTGCAGGTCTTCCAGGCACTGGCGCAGGCGCGCGAAGGCGCGGCGCTGGCTGTCGAAATCATCGCTGCGCGCGGGCAGGGTCATCAGACCGCGCAGGCTCAGCCCCTCGATGCCGGCCACCGCTTCCGCCAGGGCGGGCAGTTCCCCGGGCAGGACGCCGGCCTTCTGCGGCTCGGCCGAGACATTGACCTGCAGGCAGACCTGCAGCGGCGGCAGGCCGTCGGGGCGCTGCGCCGCCAGCCGGCGCGCGATCTTCTCGCGGTCGAGGCTGTGCATCCAGTGCGCGTGGGCGGCCACCAGCCGCGTCTTGTTCGACTGCAGCGGGCCGATGTAGTGCCATTCCAGGTCCAGTCCGGCCAGGGCCTCGGCCTTCTCGGCCAGCTCCTGGGCATAGTTCTCGCCGAAGGCGTGCTGGCCGCACTGGAAGGCCTCGCGCACCGCCTGTGCCGGCTTGGTCTTGCTCACCGCCAGCAGGCGCACGCTGCCCTCGGGGCGGCCGAACCGCGCCTCGGCGGCGCGGATGCGCTCGCGCACGGCCTCCAGGCGATCACAGATCGGACTCATCGATGGCATCTCCGACCAAAGGGCAGTGCCCTTGTGCTTAAATTGGGGTATAAACAGGGCCTCGCGGGGGATTTTCGCACAGCCCGGGGCGCCCCCGCCAAGCCCGATACCGACAACACCACCGGACTGCACGCAAGGGAGATTCGATGGACATCGCTCAGCTGCTTGCCTTCAGCGTCAAGAACGGCGCTTCCGACCTGCACCTCTCCGCCGGCCTGCCGCCGATGATCCGCGTCGACGGCGACGTGCGGCGCATCAATGTGCCGCCGATGGATCACAAGGCGGTGCACGACATGGTGTACGACATCATGAGCGACAAGCAGCGCAAGGACTACGAAGAGTTCCTCGAGACCGACTTCTCGTTCGAGATCCCCGGTCTTGCGCGCTTCCGCGTCAACGCCTTCAACCACCATCGCGGCGCCGGCGCGGTGTTCCGCACCATCCCCTCCAAGATCCTCACCCTGGAGCAGCTCGGCTGTCCCAAGATCTTCGAGGAGATCGCCTCCTATCCACGCGGCATCGTGCTGGTCACCGGGCCCACCGGCTCGGGCAAGTCCACCACCCTGGCGGCGATGATCGACTACAAGAACGATCACGAGCAGGGCCACATCCTCACCATCGAGGATCCGATCGAATTCGTGCACGAGTCGAAGAAGTGCCTGGTCAACCAGCGCGAGGTGCACCGTGACACGCTGGGCTTCAACGAGGCCCTGCGCTCGGCCCTGCGCGAGGACCCGGACACCATTCTGGTGGGCGAGATGCGCGACATCGAGACCATCCGCCTGGCGCTCACCGCGGCCGAGACCGGTCATCTGGTGTTCGGCACCCTGCACACCAGCTCGGCGGCCAAGACCATCGACCGCATCATTGACGTGTTCCCGGCAGCGGAGAAGGACATGGTCCGCGCCATGCTCTCGGAATCGCTGCGCGCGGTCATCTCGCAGACGCTGCTGAAGAAGATCGGCGGTGGCCGCGTGGCGGCACACGAGATCA
>JALWNJ010000278.1 GCA_026995955.1 Gammaproteobacteria bacterium | reverse complement strand
GCTGCGGGTGCCGGCACATCGGCCGTCCGATCCGCCGACCCGGCATCGGCTGCCGGCGGCGGCACATCGGCCGGGACATCAGCGGGCACATCGGCCGGTGACGCAGCGGCATCAGCCGGTGCCTCGCCTGCCCCCTGCTGCTCGGCAGGCTGCTCGATACTGACTTCGTCCACCACGCTCTTCGGGCCCTCGCGGTGGCTGACCAAGTAGGTCATGGCCATCGAGTTGAGGAAGAACAGGGTGGCGAGGATGGCCGTGGTCCGGGTCAGGAAGTTGGCCGAGCCCTGCGACCCGAAGACGGTGGCCGAGGCCCCGCTGCCGAAGGCCGCGCCAGCGTCTGCGCCCTTGCCGTGCTGCAGCAGCACGAACACCACCAGCGCAATGCTGATGATAACCTGAGCGACCAGCAGAATGCTATACAACATCGATTGAACTCTCTCAGCCGGCGGCCTTGCAGATGGTGAGAAACTCGTCGGCCACCAGGGAGGCGCCGCCGATCAGGCCACCGTCGATGTCGGGCTTGCCGAACAGCTCGGCGGCGTTGCCGCCCTTGACGCTGCCGCCGTAAAGGATGCGGATGCCGTCGGCAACCGCGGCGTCGTGGCCGGCGAGCCGACCGCGAATGAATGCGTGCACTTCCTGCGCCTGTTCCGGCGAGGCGGTCTTGCCGGTGCCAATGGCCCACACCGGCTCGTAGGCAATGACGGCATCGGAAAAGGCCGCGATGCCCTCCAGATCCAGCACCGCGTCGATCTGGCGCGCCACCACCTGTTCGGTGACGCCGCCCTCGCGCTCCTCCAGCGTCTCGCCGACGCAGAGGATGGGGGTCAGGCCGTTGCGCCGGGCAGCGGCGAACTTCTGTGCCACCAGCTCGTCGCTCTCGCCATAGATGCTGCGTCGCTCGGAGTGGCCGACGATGGCATAGCGGCAACCGCAGTCGCGCAGCATGGGACCGGACACCTCACCGGTGAAGGCGCCCTGATCCTGTTCGCAGACATCCTGGCTGCCAAGGTCGATGCGGCTGCCTTCGAGCAGGCCACGCACATGATCGATGTACACGAAAGGCGGGCACACGGCCACATCGGTCTCGCCCACTTCGGCCATGCCCTGCAGCAGGCCCTGCACCAGCTCGTCGATGCTGGCGCGCGTTCCGTTCAGTTTCCAGTTGCCGGCAACCAGGGGTTTGCGCATCGATCTCTCCAGTTCGGGTCGGGCTCGGAAAGCGCGCAAGCTTACCGGGAAGCCGGCGACAAATCAATCTTGGCCAACAGGCTCAGGCCGCAGCCGCCTCGGCCACGGCATCGGCGATCTGGCGCGCCAGGGCCTGCACCTCGCGCGCATCGCGCCCCTCCACCATTACCCGCACCAGCGGTTCGGTGCCCGAGGGCCTGAGCAGCACGCGCCCCTGCTCGCCCAGGCACTGCTCCACCTCGGCGACCGCCTCGCGGATCAGCGGCGTGGCCGCCAGGTCCACTGGCCCCTCGATGGGGACATTGACCAGTGCCTGCGGCATCTTCTCCATGCCCTGCTTGAGTTCGTGCAGGGCCTTGCCGCTGGTGACCATGACATAGAGAACCTGCAGGGCGGCGATGATGCCGTCACCGGTGGTGGTCTGGTCGAGACAGATGATGTGCCCGGAGGACTCGCCACCCAGGGTCCAGCCATGCGCCAGCAGCCGCTCCATCACATAACGGTCGCCCACCGCCGCGCGCTCGAAGGGAATGCCCAGCCCCTTCAACGCCAGTTCCAGGCCGAGATTGCTCATCTGCGTGCCGACCACGCCGCCTTGCATGCGCCCTTCCTCGTGATGGGCGCGGGCGATGATGTACAGCAGCTCGTCGCCATCGACCACCTCGCCCCGGTGATCGACCATGATGACCCGGTCACCATCGCCATCCAGCGCAATGCCGAGGTCTGCCTGGTTGCTGAGCACGGCATCGGCCATCCGTTGCGGCGCGGTGGCACCGCAGTCGGCATTGATGTTGAGCCCGTCCGGATGCGCCGCCAGACGGATCACCTCGGCACCCAGCTCCTCGAACACGCTGGGCGCGATGTGGTAGGTGGCGCCATTGGCGCAGTCCACCACCAGCTTCAGCCCATGCAGCACGGTGCGCTGCGGGATGGTGCTCTTGCAGAACTCGATGTAGCGGCCGGCGGCATCGACGATGCGCTCGGCCTTGCCCAGTTCGGCGGAATCCACCGTCTGCATGGGGCGTTCCAGCTCGGCCTCGATGGCCAGCTCCACCTCGTCCGGCAGCTTGGTGCCATCGCCGGAGAAGAACTTGATGCCGTTGTCGTAGTAGGGATTGTGCGAGGCGCTGATGACGATGCCCGCCGAGGCGCGCAGGGTGCGCGTCAGGTAGGCGATGCCCGGCGTGGGCATGGGGCCGAGCAGGCGGATGTCGATGCCGGCCGCGGAGAGCCCGGCCTGCAGGGCCGATTCCAGCATGTAGCCGGAGATGCGGGTGTCCTTGCCGATCAGCACCGAGGGATGGCCGTCTCCGACCAGCACGCGGCCCGCAGCCCATCCCAGGCGCAGCACGAAATCCGGTGTCATCAGCTCGGAACCGACCCGTCCGCGGATGCCATCGGTACCGAAATAGCGTTTCTCCATGATTCCTCCCCTGTCCTGTCGCTTCAGGCCGGTGTGGCCCGGATCGCCCCCAAGGATACCGCATCGGCGATCCGCAGCGCTTCCACCGTTTCGCGCACATCGTGCACCCGCACGATGCGGGCGCCCTTGAGCGCGGCGATCAGCGCCGCGGCCACACTGCCTTGCAGGCGGGCCTCCACCGGCGCGTCGCCCAGCAGGGCACCGATCATGCGCTTGCGCGAGAGTCCGGCCAACAGCGGCAGGCCCAGGCAGTGGAAGGCCTCCAGCCGGCGCAGCAGTGCCAGATTGTGGGCCAGCGTCTTGCCAAAGCCGAAGCCGGGATCCACGATCAGCCGCCCCGTGTCGATCCCGGCCGCCTCGCAGGCGGCGATGCGCTCGCGGAAGAAGGCCAGGAGGTCCGCTACCACATCGTCGTAGCGCGGATCGTCCTGCATGGTGCGTGGCTCGCCCCGCATGTGCATCAGGCACAGCAGCACCGGCGCCTCGCGCACGGCCTCCAGCGCGCCCTCGGCGCGCAGCGCGCGCACATCGTTGATCATGGCCGCACCGCTGGCTATGGCCGCGCGCATGACGCCGGGCTTGCAGGTGTCCACCGAGACCGGCACCTCGAACTCGGCGGTGAGCGCCTCCAGCACCGGCATCACC
>JALWNJ010000277.1 GCA_026995955.1 Gammaproteobacteria bacterium | reverse complement strand
GGTAGGGCGGCGCGGATGTGGTCCGCGTCCAGCACCTCGTCGAACCACTGGTGCGGCAGCACCTCGGCCAGGTTGCGCCAGCTGGCCGAGCCGGCGGTGAGGAACACGGTGTGGTAGCCGGCCTGCTGGTAGGCACGCACCGGCGACGAGTGCAGCGGGATGTAGCCGTACTGGCCCTGGGTCAGCGGCGTGATGGGCGAGTTGAACAGCAGGCACTCCAGGGTCGGGTGGGTGCCGTTCTGGCAGGAGCTGAAGTTCAGGAACAGGATGTCCGACTGGAAGTGCCGCGCCAGCCGCCCCAGCATGTCGTTGCCGGGCCGGTGCAGTGCGATCAGGTCGCGCCCCATGGACTCCATCTGCACCATCACCACATGCGGGGGGTGGGTGGCCAGGAAGGCATTGTCGGGGCTGCGGGCGTACAGGGCGCGTTCGATCGCGTCGGGGTCTTGGGCGGTGATGCCCAGTACCCGGGCGGCGGCCTGCGGGGTGTCGAAGCCATGCCGCCGTAGGCCGGCATCCAGATGTCTGGCGTCGATGCGCGTCTTCCTGCGCTGAACGCTGGCGTAGTAGAAATGGAACAGCCCGTTGCCCACCGCCCGGTTGACGAATTCACTGGGCGTGACGCGGGTGGCCATCAGATTGATGGGGAAGGTGCCCAGGCTGCCGCGCGCGAGCAGCAGTGCCAGCAGGATGCCGAAGGGCACATAGGCGGCCAGCAGCGCTGCCGGGATGCGCGGACAGCGGCGCTCGATGCGTGCCAGTCCCGCGCGCAGCAGACGCCACTGCAGCCAGGTGACCCCGACCAGCACCGCCAGCAGACGCAGCACCGGAAAGTCGCTCCAGATGGAGCGGATTACCGCCAGGGTGTCGTCCTCGGCAAAGCCGAAGATGAGGGCATTGATGGGGCTGCCGTAGAAACGGAAGTATTCGTGGTTGACCAGATCGGCCAGGTTGGCCACGCCCCAGAAGCCCACCGCGGCGACGGGCAGCAGGCGCAGCGGCCAGGCACGCAGCCGGGGCAGGGCGGTCAGCGGCAGCGCGGCCAGCATCAGCAGGCCGAAGAAGATGGCGTGGATCTTGAGGTCGTAGCGCAGGCCGGTCCACAGCCCGGTAAGGATCTGGCCGGCGCCATCGGGCCACAGGCCGTCGGGCAGGTAGTGGAAGACGAAGGCCAGGCGAAATCCGCTCTGCGCCAGCGCGCCGATGGCGATCGCCAGCAGGGTGGCGAGGAACAGTCGATGCCAGGCTTGCGCGAAGCGCTCTGGGCAGGGCGTCACGGGGTTCATGGATGCGCAGTATACCCGCTGCGGGTTATGCTGCGTCCGGGTCGGGCATGAGGAGGTAAACATGGCCAAGCCGGGCAGGACCGGTCTCGCGCGCATCGTCGCGGCGACCGGTTATTCCCTCAAGGGGCTGCGCGCCGCCCTGCGCCACGAGGCGGCCTTCCGCCAGGAGCTGGTACTGGCGCTGGTGCTGCTGCCGCTGGCGCTGTGGCTGGGAGAGGACGGCGTGCAGCGGGCGCTGCTGGCCGCCCCGGTGCTGCTGGTGCTGGTGGTGGAGCTGATCAACAGCGCCATCGAGGCGGTGGTGGACCGGCTGGGTGACGAGTGGCACGAGCTCGCCGGGCGGGCCAAGGACCTGGGCTCAGCGGCGGTGTTCGTGTCCCTGCTGCTGCTGGTGCTGGTCTGGGGGCTGGTGCTGTGGCCGCGCGGGGACCTGTGAGGGCGGACCAAGGCAGGACAGGAAACCGTCGGCCAGCCGGTTCAGCAGCTGCGGCCAGGCATCCGGGCCGGGCTGAAGGCTGTCCCCCAGCGGATCGAGGCGTCCGATGGCCACCGGCCCGGCCTCGGTGAGCACATCGAGCAGGCGTGGCGTGAACTGGGCCTCCAGGTAGAGGCAGTCCACGCGACCCTCGGCGATGGCCCGGCGCAGCGCGCGCAGGTGTCTGGCCCCGGGCGGGCGATGGGCGTCCAGGGTCACGCTGTCGATCACGCTGAGCCCGAAGCGTTCCGCGAATCGCGAATAGGCATCGTGCCAGGTCACCAGCCGGCGGCCGCGCAGCGGCGTCAGACGCTGGCGCAGTTCCTGCTCCAGGGCCGCGGCCTCGCGTCGGAAGGCGGCCAGGTTGGCGCGGTAGGTTGCCGCATGTGCCGGATCCCGTTCCGCCAGCGCCTCGGTGATGGCCGCCGCGGCGCGTACCGAGGCCCGGGGGTCGAGCCAGAAGTGCGGGTCGCGGCCGTGGGCATGGTGACGATCGGCCGGCGCCGGGCAGCAGGCGTCGAGCAGCGCCAGACTATGGACGCGCGCCGGCAGGGCCCTGAGCACCCGCGGCAGGAAGCCTTCCAGCTCCGGCCCGGCCCACAGCACCAGGTCGGCCTGCTGCAGCAGGCGGCGCTGGCTGGGCCGCAGGCTGAAGTCGTGCGGCGAGGCGCTGGCCGGCAGCAGCAGTTCGGGCTGGCCCACGCCCTGCATGATGCGGGCCGCCAGGGCATGGATCGGCAGGATGCTGGCGACCACGCCCGGCGCCTCCGCCAGGACCGGCAAGGGGGCGATCAGCAGCAGGCTCAGGAACAGGGCGCGCATGGACAACATGATGTAATAGTATTACATTGCATTCATGTCGTCGATGCGCATCAAGTCCCTGCATCCGGATCGGGTCCGGGCCTGGCTGGCCCGGGCGGAGGCTTGGTGCCGCGCGCGCGGCAGCAACCTGACGCCCCTGCGCCGCGAGGTGCTGGAGCTGGTCATTGCCCGCGGCCGCCCCGTGCGTGCCTACGAACTGCTGGATGCGCTGCGCGCCCGGGGCCGTGCCGGTTCGCCACCCACCGTCTATCGTGCGCTCGAGTTTCTCGAGGCCGAGGGGCTGGTGCACCGGCTCTCGGCGCGCAAGGCCTGGCTGGCCTGTCCTGAACCGGGGCATGACCATGCCGGCGTGGTGCTGAGCTGCCGCCACTGCGGCCGGGCGCTGGAAGTGGACGACGCCTCGCTGGTCGAGCCGCTGCTGGCGCGGCTCGATGCCTATGGCTTCGAGCCCGAGGCGGGCCTGCTGGAGGTGCCGGGCACCTGCGACTGGTGCCGACAGGAGCGGGATCATGGCTGAGCGGTCGGCATCGTTGATCGAGGCCACCGACCTCGGCCTCGAGGTCGAGGGGCAGGTGGTGCTCGAGGGCGTGAACCTGTCGCTGCATGCCGGCGAGATCATCACCGTCATCGGACCCAACGGCGCCGGCAAGTCCACCCTGCTGCGCCTGCTGCTGGGTCTGGAG
>JALWNJ010000276.1 GCA_026995955.1 Gammaproteobacteria bacterium | reverse complement strand
GCTCGCACAGCAGGACGGCCTCGGCGTCCTCCGGGTACCCTGCGTGCACGAAGTCCTCCGCGGCGCGGATGGCAAGACGGTCCATCATCTCCAGCCCCGCCGGCAGCAGGCCATCGGCGAAGATGGCAGCGACCGTGCGCGCGGCGTCCGCGGTCGCCTCGAAACCCATCAGCAGCACCCGCGTCGCGGGCGGTTTCGGCAACAGGCGCACGATCACTTCGGTGACGATGCCAAGCAGCCCCTCGGAGCCGGTGAACAGCGAGAGCAGGTCGGCGCCGGGCGAGGCCAGCCCCCGCCCTCCGATTGCGTACTGTCGACCCTCGCTGTCCAGCACCCGGAGGCCGAGAATGTTGTGCACCGTGAGTCCGTACTTCACGCAATGCACGCCACCGGAGTTCTCCGCCACATTGCCGCCGATGCTGCAGGCGATCTGCGAGGACGGGTCGGGCGCATAGAACAGGCCGTGGGGTTCGGCCGCCTGACTGATCTGCAGGTTCCGCACCCCGGGCTGCACCACGGCCACGCGATTGTCGGCATCGATCTCCAGGATGCGGTTCAGGCGTGCCAGACCGAGCACCAGGGCATCTTCGCGCGGCAGTGCGCCACCGGAAAGCCCGGTACCGGCCCCGCGCGCGATCACCGGCACGCCGTGGTCATGGCAACAGCGCAGCACCGCGGCCACCTGATCCGTGTCCCGAGGCAGGGCCACGGCACCGGGCAGCCGCCGGTAAACCGGCAGGCCGTCGCATTCGTAGGGGTGCAGTGCCTCCTCGTCGACGATGAGCCCGTCCCGGGGCAGAATGCGGGCCAGCGCATCGAGGCAGGCATCGGGCAGGCCACGGCGGGGTTTTTCCTGGGAACTTGAGTTCATCCGCGAATAATATAGTAAAATGCTCAGAATTTTAACGCTGCACAATCGGGAGTACCCATGAGCAACCAGCCCTTCAATCCCCCCGTCCGTACCCTGATGGGGCCCGGCCCGTCGGACGTGCATCCGCGCATCCTCGAGGCCATGAGCCGTCCCACCATCGGTCACCTCGATCCGCAGTTCATCGCCATGATGGACGACATCAAGGAAAAACTGCAATACGCCTTCATGACCGGGAACGCCATGACCATGCCCATCTCGGCCCCCGGTTCGGCCGGCATGGAGAGCTGCTTCGTCAACCTGGTGGAACCGGGCGACACGGTCATCGTGTGCCAGAACGGGGTGTTCGGCGGACGCATGAAGGAGAATGTCATCCGCTGCGGCGCCACGCCGGTGATGGTGGAGGACGAATGGGGCCGGGCCGTCGATCCCGACAAGCTGCGCGATGCGCTCAAGGCCCATCCGGAGGCACGCGTGGTGGCCTTCGTGCATGCCGAGACTTCCACCGGCGCCCAGTCCGACGCCGCCACCCTGTGCCAGATCGCCCGCGAGCACGACTGCCTGACCATCGTCGATGCCGTGACCTCGCTCGGCGGCACACCGGTTCGGGTGGACGAATGGGGCATCGACGCCATCTACTCCGGCACCCAGAAGTGCCTCTCCTGCGCACCCGGCCTGTCGCCGGTGAGCTTCAGCCAACGGGCGCTGGACTTCGTCTCCGCTCGCAAGACGCCGGTGCAGAGCTGGTTCCTCGATCTGAACCTGGTCATGGGCTACTGGGGCGAGGGCGCCAAGCGCGCCTATCACCATACGGCGCCGGTCAATGCCCTCTATGGCCTGCACGAGGCGCTGGTCATGCTGCAGGAGGAAGGGCTGGAGAACGCCTGGGCGCGCCATCGCCTGCACCACAATGCACTCAAGGCCGGCCTGGAGGCGATGGGCCTGAGCTTCGTGGTGCCGGAAGCGGAGCGCCTGCCGCAGCTCAACGCGGTGACCATCCCCGAAGGCATCGACGACGCCACCGTGCGCGGGCGACTGCTCGCGGACTTCAGCCTGGAGATCGGCGCCGGCCTCGGTGCGCTGGCCGGCAAGGTCTGGCGCATCGGCCTGATGGGCAACGCCTGCAACCGCCGCAATGTGCTGTTCTGTCTGTCGGCGCTGGAGAGCGTGCTGTCCGACCTCAAGGCGCCGATCGAGCGTGGCGTGGCGGTGGATGCCGCCATGGCCGTGTACGCCGACTGAAGCAGCGGCTCCCGCTCCTGTCCACGGGCCGCCCACGGGCGGCCTGTTTCGTTTCCGCCCCTTGTGTTCATCACCCTTCTGCCCCACTGTGGGCGAAACCATGAAAACAGGGGGACCGACCGGAGTGAACACGACCCATCCGCTTTGCCAGCGCGCCCGGGACTTCTACCGGGGCGAGATGAACGACCACATCACCTATCGGGTGCTGGCCGAACGCACCCGCGACGAGCACCTGCGCGAACTGCTGCAGCGCATCGCCGCCGTGGAACTGTGCCACGCCGGTTTCTGGAAGGCCCTGCTGGAACGGCACGGCGAGCCGGTACCGGAAGTCCGGCCACGACGCCTGCGCCTGTGGTTCCTCGGGCTGCTGATGCGGCTGCTCAATCCGCTGCTGGTCATCTCGGCGCTCGAGCTGGGCGAGACGGCCGCCTACGAGACCTACTACCGTGTGTGGCAGGAGGGGGACCTCGACGCGGAGGAACGCGATGCCCTGCGCGGCATCATCGTCGACGAGCTGGAACACGAGTCCTCGTTCCAGCGCGAAAAAGAGGCCGGCGGCTTTTCCAACATCCGCGACTTCATCCTCGGCATGAACGATGGCCTGGTGGAGATCCTGGGGGCCGTCACCGGCCTCTCCGCCGCCTATCCCGGGAAGCCGCTGGTGGTGGCCATCAGCGGTCTGATCGTGGGCGTGGCCGGCGCCCTGTCGATGGGCATCGGCGCCTTCATCTCGGTGCGGTCCCAGCGCCAGGTGAACGAGGCACAGCAGCACCGCATGCAGATCCTGTTCTCGGTCTCGCCGGACCGCGCCGAGGCCGAATTCCGCGACCGACTCGAACAGAACGGGCTGCCCCCGGACATCAGCGAGGAGATCAGCCACAAACTGGGGCGCAACCCCGACACCCTCACCAGCCTGCTCATCGAACGCAGCGACGAGAACGAATGGCGTTCGGCCCTGTTCACCGGCGGTGCCTATCTTTTCGGCGTCGTGTTCCCGGTGCTGCCCTACTTCCTGGCCGACAGCGCGCGCCATGCGTTGATCGGCTCGGTGCTGTTCGCCGGCCTTGCGCTCGCCAGCGTCGGCAGCCTGATTTCGGTGCTGTCCGGCATCGACCTGCGCACCAAGGTGCTGGAGATGGTCGGCTCCGGGCTGGCTGCAGCCGGACTGGCCTACCTG
>JALWNJ010000275.1 GCA_026995955.1 Gammaproteobacteria bacterium | reverse complement strand
GACGACAGGCGCGGATATTAGCCCGGATGGGCCGGCAGTTCAACCGGGAACGGGCCGCGTCCGCTCAGCCCCAGCGCCCGTCCACCCGCGCCTGCCACAGCATGGGCAGGTAGCGCCAGGCGAAGCCGGCGAAGGCCAGCATCCACAGGATCTGCGACAGGGCGATCCACAGCCGGTAGCCGTCCGGCGCCACCATGGGCAGGAACACGCGCACCACGGCGCCCAGCATCAGCAGGCCGAACACCGGGGTGAGCATCGCCGGCGGCTGGAACACATTGCGCCCGGTGTGGCCGAGGCTGACCCGGGCCATCATGCCCAGGGTCATCATGCCGATGCCGCCATAGGCAAAGGCGTGTACCGCCAGAAGCGGCGAGATCAGGCCGAAACGCCCCAGCGCCAGCAGCACGAAGCCCACCACCAGCCAGGCGTAGCCCAGGTACAGCACCCACAGCAGGGGCTTTTGCCACAGTTCCGGGTGGTGCCAGCCCCACAGGCGTACTGCGTTGAGCACGGCCAGCACCAAAGCCAACAGCCCCACCGCCCACGACCCGCCGACGAACACATCAATCACCGCCATGGCCAGGAACAGCAGCAGGTTGGAGCGGTCCACCAGGGTGCAGTTCTTCAGCGCCGCGTCGGGGTCGTCCACGCCGCGTTCGATGAAGAACGGGATCACCCGCCGCCCCATGTTGAAGATCAGCGCCAGCACCAGGTAGAAGCCGCTGTAGAGGCCGATGCGCTCGCCGTCCTCGAGCCAGCCCAGCAGGCCGGCGTACCAGGCCAGCGAGGCCGGCAGGAACAGCAGCAGCTTGAGGACGATGGGCAACTGCCCCCACTGGCGCACGCGGATCACCGGCCAGGCCACGGCCAGCACCAGCAGGGCGATGAACAGGGCCTCGGCGCCCATGCCCAGCCAGGGCGGCAGCAGGCCCCAGCCCAGCACCCCGGCGCGGGCCACCAGCCACAGCAGGGCCAGCCCCAGCAGCGGCAGGCCCCAGGGGGTCTGCACCTGGGTCCAGTTCCTGACCGCCGTGAGCAGGAAGCCGGCGATCACCGCCAGCGCATAGCCGAACACCATCTCGTGGGCGTGCCAGGCGATGGGCGAGAGCCCGCTGGCGGGAAAAGGCCAGCCGAGCACGAAGAAGCCCAGCCACAGGCCCACCGCCACCACCGCCCAGATCGCGGCGAGGGCGAAGAACGGGCGAAAGCCCAGGTTGAGCACGGGGAAGCGCACCTTCGGCGCCTGTGATTCGATCTGCATCATGACGGTTTCACTTCGTTCCGGCGTGGACGGGAAAGCGGCAGCCTACACCACTTCGCCGATGAGCACCTTGTCGCGGATCAATGCGATCTCGTCGCGCAGCTTCGCCGCCTCCTCGAACTCGAGGTTGCGGGCGTGTTCCATCATCCGCTGTTCCAGCTCGCGGATGCGCGCCTCGGCCTGTTCCGGAGTCATCGACGCATATTCCAGCACCTCCTCGGCCACCCGGGCGAAGCGGTCGGCCCGCGCCGCCGTGGCCCCGGCGTAGGCGCCCTCCATGATGTCGGCGATGCGTTTCTGCACGCTCTTGGGCGTGATGCCGTGGGCCTCGTTCCAGGCCAGCTGCTTCTCGCGACGGCGGTTGGTCTCGTCGATGGCGCGCTGCATGGAGCCGGTGATGGTATCGGCGTAGAGGATGGCCTTGCCGTGCACATTGCGCGCGGCGCGGCCGATGGTCTGGATCAGCGAGCGGTCGGAGCGCAGGAAGCCCTCCTTGTCGGCATCGAGGATGGCCACCAGCGACACCTCGGGGATGTCCAGCCCCTCGCGCAGCAGGTTGATGCCTACCAGCACATCGAACTCGCCCAGGCGCAGGTCGCGGATGATCTCCACCCGTTCCACGGTGTCGATGTCGGAATGCAGGTAGCGCACCCGCACGCCGTGCTCCATCAGGTATTCGGTCAGGTCCTCGGCCATGCGCTTGGTCAGGGTGGTGATGAGCACGCGCTCGCCCTGCGCCACGCGCCGGTTGATCTCCGACAGCACATCGTCCACCTGGGTGCTGGCCGGGCGCACCTCCACCTCGGGATCGACCAGGCCGGTGGGCCGCACCACCTGCTCCACCACCTTGTCGCTGTGTTCCTCTTCGTAGGGACCGGGGGTGGCGGAGACGAAGATGGTCTGCGGCGCGATCTGCTCGAACTCCTCGAAGCGCAGCGGCCGGTTGTCCATTGCCGAGGGCAGGCGGAAGCCGTATTCCACCAGTGTCTTCTTGCGCGAGTGGTCGCCGCGGTACATGCCGCCGAGCTGGGGGATGGTGACATGGCTCTCGTCGATCACCAGCAGCGCATCCGGCGGCAGGTAGTCGAGGAAACAGGGCGGCGGCTCGCCGGGCTTGCGCCCGGAGAGGTAGCGCGAGTAGTTCTCGATGCCGGAGCAGTAGCCCAGCTCCTGGATCATCTCCAGGTCGAACAGGGTGCGCTGCTCCAGCCGCTGCGCCTCCACCAGCTTGCCGGCGTCGCGCAGCTCGGCCAGGCGCTCGCGCAGCTCGTCCTTGATGCCGTCGATGGCCTTGAGCAGGGTCTCGCGCGGGGTGACATAGTGGGTCTTGGGGTAGATGGTCAGGCGCGGCACCTTGCGCAGCACCTCGCCGGTGAGCGGGTCGAAGTAGCTGAGCTGCTCGATCTCGTCGTCGAACAGCTCGATGCGCACCGCCTCGCGGTCCGATTCGGCCGGAAACACATCGATGACCTCGCCGCGCACGCGGTAGGTACCGCGCGCCAGCTCGACATCGTTGCGCGTGTACTGCAGCTCGGCCAGGCGCCGCAGCAGGCTGCGCTGGTCGATGCGGTCGCCGCGATCCAGGTGCAGCACCATCTTCAGGTAGGCGCGCGGATCGCCGAGACCGTAGATCGACGACACCGAGGCGACGATGATGGTGTCGCGCCGCTCGAGCAGGGCCTTGGTGGCGGAGAGGCGCATCTGCTCGATGTGCTCGTTGATGGAGGCGTCCTTCTCGATGAAGGTGTCGGAGGCCGGCACATAGGCCTCGGGCTGATAGTAGTCGTAGTACGAGACGAAGTACTCCACCGCGTTGTGCGGGAAGAACTCCTTCATCTCGCCGTAGAGCTGCGCCGCCAGGGTCTTGTTCGGGGCCAGGATGATGGTTGGCCGCTGCACCTGCTGGATGACATTGGCGATGGTGAAGGTCTTGCCCGAGCCGGTGACGCCGAGCAGGGTCTGGAAGGCGAGCCCGTCGTTCAGCCCCTCCACCCGCTCGCGGACGGCTTCGGGCTGGTCGCCGGAGGG
>JALWNJ010000274.1 GCA_026995955.1 Gammaproteobacteria bacterium | reverse complement strand
ATCTACTACATCGGCACCTTCTCCGCCACCAACGAGGAGACCTTCGACATCCATGTGAAGGCAAGGCCCAAGGGCAGCGACAAGGCCTTCGAGGTCAGCTTCCGTCGCAAGTTCTACACCAACTGAGCAAGCCGCTCAGGCGGCCGTCAGCCAGCCTCGGGCGATGGTCAGCAGACCAAAGCCCATCACCAGCAGGCCGGCCGTGATGCGCACGGCCGGCCGCGCCATCCAGCGTGACAGGCGCGCCGCAAACACCCCCATCAGCAGCAGGTTCGGCAGCGTGCCCAGACCAAAAGCCAGCAGCAGCAGCGCGCCCTCGAGCGCACTGCCGGCAGAGATGGCCCAGATGAGCATGGAATAGACCAGGCCACAGGGCAGCCAGCCCCACACCAGCCCCAGTGCCAGCGCCTGCAGCGGCGTGCGTACCGGGATCAGGCGTCGCCCCAGCGGCTCGATGCGGCGCCACAGCAGGCTGCCGGCCTCCTCCACCCGCGACAGGCCACGCCACCAGCCGGCCAGGTACAGTCCCAGCGCCAGCATGAACAGGCCGGCGATCACCGACAGCACCTGCTGGGCGTGCTGCACCGCCACCAGATGCGCGGCCAGCGCACCGACTCCCCCCATCAGCCCACCGGCCAGCGAGTAGCTGACGATGCGCCCCAGGTTGTAGTCCAGCAGCAGCCCCCAGCGCGGCGTCTGCGGCCCCGGGCGGCTGCCGAGACTCAGTGCGCCGACAATGCCGCCGCACATGCCCACGCAGTGCACCCCGCCGAGCAGGCCGACCAGGAAGGCCGACAAGAGCGGCAGGGAAGTCTGCACATCGATGTCCATGGGAATCCGTCGGAGGCTGCAATCAGAAGGGTTTGCGGCATTTTCGGCTGTCGCCTAGCCTATCACATCGTGCTATCTTTTCCCTGTCTCATCGACAACCGCAGAAGGGAGAATCCATCAACATGGCAACCGCACCCAAGAAAAGAAAGACCACCGCCATCCGTGAGCGTTACAACAAGACCCAGATCATCAACGAGATCGCGGAAAACACCGGCCTCAGCAAGAAGGAGGTCAGCGCCGTGCTCGACGAGCTGACCCTGCTCATCGAGCGCCACATCAAGAAGCGCGGCGCCGGCGAGTTCATGCTGCCCGGCCTGTTCAAGATCGTCACCCAGAGAAAGCCAGCCCAGAAGGCGCGCAAGGGCATCAACCCGTTTACCGGCGAGGAGACCATGTTCAAGGCCAAGCCGGCCCGCACCGTGGTCAAGATCCGACCCCTGGCGAAGCTCAAGTCCTTCGTCGAGTAATCGACTGCTTTCCCGGGGCCCGTCATGCGGGCCCCGTCTCATTGTGCCGGCTGCGCCTGCGCCACCTCGTGACGGGCACGCACGAAATCCACATGGGGCAGGTGCAGCCACTCGGCCAGCTTGCGGATCTGATGTTCCTCGTAGCGGTCGATGCGCCCGTCGGCCCAGGCCACCGACCACAGCAGTTTCAAAAGCTCGAAGCGCTCGCTGCGCGACAGCGCCTCGTTGAGTCGCTTGACGAAGGGGTGGAAGGAAATGCTCTGGTCGCGCAGGCGACGCGCCTCGGCCACCATCGCAGCGGCCTGCCGAGGCTCGAGATCGAAGCGTTGTGCAAGCATCGCCGCGATGTGATCGGCCTCGGCGGGGTCGAAGTCGTGATCGATGCAGGCGATCTCCACCAGCAGCACGGCCATCGTCATAGGCAGCGATGTGGCCTCGTCTGCGGGCGCATCCCGGGCGGGTAGGGAGTCGGCCAGCAGCCGACGCAGGGCCGCCAGCACGGGATCAGTTGCCCTGCCAGTGCGGCAGGTAGTGGTGGCCGGAGAAGTCGCGGAAGTACGCCGGCACCAGCGGGTGCTCCACCGGCTCGGCGTTCCAGTCCAGCTCGAGGTTGCGCTGCGCGACATAGGTCTGCGCATCGCTGCCGTCCACCAGCACGTGATACCAAGGCTCGTCCTTGGGCGGCCGCGTGGTGGCCACCTGTTCGTACCATTCGTCGCTGCCCTGGAACATCGGATCGACATCGACGATCACCCCGCGATAGCCGAACAGGCGGTGATGCACGAGCTGGCCGATTCCGAATTGTGCAATGGACATGTCGTGACCTCCTCTGGATAATCTGACGGCTCGGACGGGACTCAGGTTCCCGCATCTTCCGCTCCGTCGCAGGTATTGAGTGTGGGCAAATCCCGAAAAATCAAGATAACCCCCGAAAACAAATGCAGTTTTTGCCGCGAGAGCAAATGCTGTACCTATGTCACGCAACAGATCGACACGCCGCGCAGCAAGGACGACTTCCAGACCCTGCTGTGGCAGGTCTCGCACGAGGGGGTGAGCGCCTACAAGGACGAGGACGGCTGGTTCCTGCTGTTCGACAGCCGCTGCAGCCATCTGCAGCCGGACGGTCGCTGCGGCATCTACGAACAGCGCCCCTGGGTGTGCCGCGAGCACGACAACGACTACTGCGAGTACGACGCCCCTGCCGAAGAGGGGTTCGAACTCCACTTCCCCGACTACGACAGCCTGCTGGCCTACTGCCGCAAGCGCTTCAAGCGCTGGGACGGCTGAGCGGCGCCCGCTTCAGCCAGCGGCGATGAGGCGATCCAGATCGGCGCGTACCGCCGCCACCGTCTGCGCGAACATGGCCTGCTCCTCGTCGTTGAGCGCCAGCGTCACCACCTGTTCCATGCCGCCCTCGCCGAGCACGCAGGGCACGCCGATGGCGATGTCCTGCTCGCCGTACTCGCCCTCCAGCACCGCTACCGTGGGCAGGATGCGACGCCGGTTGCGGGCGATGGCCCCGACCATGGTGGCGATCGCCGCCGCCGGCGCCTGGTAGGCGCTGCTGATCTGCTTCAGGGCCAGGATCTCGGCGCCGCCCTGGCGCGAACGCTCGACGATGCGCCGGCACTGCTGCTCGTCGAGGAAGTGACAGACCGGGATGCCCGACACCGTGGTGTAGCGCAGCATCGGCACCATGGAATCGCCATGTCCGCCGAGGATCATGGCCTGGATGTCCTTGACCGAGAATCCCGTCTCCATGGCGACGAAGGCCGCCATGCGCGAGGCATCCAGCACCCCGGCCTGGCCGAACACCCGCTGCCGCGGCCAGCCGCTGCGCTTCCAGGCACGCCAGGTGAGCACGTCCACCGGATTGGTGACCATCAGGATCATCGCCTCCGGCGCATGTGCGAGGATGTCGTCGACGATGCCGTCGATGATGGCCACATTGGTGTCCAGCACGTCCGAACGCGACATGCCGGGCTTGCGCGGGATGCCG
>JALWNJ010000273.1 GCA_026995955.1 Gammaproteobacteria bacterium | reverse complement strand
CGCGCGCACCTCGTCGATGAACTGCTTGACCACCGGCAGCGCCACATCGGCCTCCAGCAGTGCCATGCGCACCTCGCGCAGGGCGTCGCGGATGTTGTCCTCGGTGAGCCGGGCCTGACCGCGCAGGCTGCGGATGGTCTTGTTCAGTCGCTGACTGAGATTGTCGAACATGGAAGCGGCTCGGGCTGGGAAGGGAGACCCGATTATAACCGGAAGCGGTCGCCGCTGTTGAGACGGCGCAGGCGCCGGCCCGGGACGGCCGCCTGCAGCTCGGCGAAGATGCGTTCCTCGTCGCCCGGCTTGAGGTGGGTGACGAGGATCTCGGGATCGTGACGCAGCCGTTCGAGGTCGGCTGCCAGCATGCTGGGGCAGTAGTGGCGCGACAGCTCGGCGATCTCGCGCTCCTCGTCGGAGAAGCCGCATTCCACCACCAGCAGGTCCAGGCCGTCGTGGGCATTGAGCGCCTGCCACAGGGTCTCGTTGCGCGTGGTGTCGCCGCTGAAGGCAAAGCTGCCGCTTGCCCCCTGCACCCGGTAGCCCACCGCCGGCACGGTGTGGTGCACCGGGATCATCTCGATGCGGCGACCCTCCAGCTCGATGCTCTGGCCCGGCTCCATGGCCTCGAACACCACGCTCGGCTTGCTGTGCGCCGGCAGCTCGAAGAAATCCGGCCAGATCTGCCAGTTGAAGATGTGCTGCTGGATGATGGCCATGCTGTCAGACTGGGCATGGATCACCAGCGGCCGCTCGATCAGATCACTGAACAGGGTATCGACCAGCAGGGGCAGACCAGCGATGTGGTCGAGATGGGTGTGGGTCAGGAACACATGGCGCAGACGGCGCATCTCGTCGAGCTGGAGATCGCCGACTCCGGTGCCGCAGTCGATCAGCAGGTCGTCGTCGACCAGCAGCGAGGTGGTGCGACGATCTCCTCCGATGCCCCCGCTGCAACCCAGGATGCGCAACTGCATGTTCGTGTGTTCCGGTTTGGATTCGTTCCCTCGGCCGGGTGCAGGCGCACCGGGCCGGCCCGTTCCCTGCAAACATAGCACAGGCGCCCGCCGCCAAAAGGGGGCCTGGCGCGCAATGATGACAAACGCGGCGATTGGCGGGAACGAACGGCGGAAAAACTGTGATGCAGCTCACACTTTTGGGCGGACCAGCCCGCGCCGGCGCCTCCGTTCCCTGCCCGCCCGCGTTCGGGTATTCTACGCCACGAACCCGCTGCGGACCGACGGCATGAATCCACTGCTCGCCTTTCTCGCCATGCTCGCCTACCTGGCCACCACCATCCTGGTGGCGGTCCGGCTGCGCGGACGCATGAAGGGGAACAACACGCTGGACTCGCGCCTGCTGCTGGGGCTGTGGCTGCTGGCCCTGACCCTGCACGGGGTGGCGCTGTGGCAGTCCATCGTCACCCCGCAGGGCCTGGACCTGGGCTTTTTCCGCGCCCTGTCGGCGGTGGGCTGGATGGCGGCGGCGCTGCTGCTGGTGTCCTGCTTCGGGCAGATGAGCATCAGCCTGGGGCTGATCCTGCTGCCGTTCGCCGGCATCAGCGCCCTGCTCGCCGGCAGTCTGCCGGAGATCAGCTTCATCGCCGGCCATCCCAACGCCCGGCTGGACCTGCACATCTTCATCTCGCTGCTGGCCTACAGCGTGCTCACCCTGGCCACCCTGCAGGCGCTGCTGCTGGCCTACCAGAACCGCCACCTGCACAATCACCGCCCCGGGGGGCTGGTGCGCGTGCTGCCCCCGCTGGCGGAGATGGAGCGGCTGCTGTTCCGTTTCATCCTGCTCGGCTTCCTCCTGCTCACCATCGCCCTGGCCAGCGGCTTCGTCTACCTCGAGGACATGTTTGCCCAGCATGTGGCCCACAAGACCGTGCTGTCGATCACTGCCTGGATCATCTACGGCGTGCTGCTGCTGGGCCACTGGCGCTACGGCTGGCGCGGCCGGCTGGCGGTAAACTGGACGCTGGGGGCCTTCGTGGTACTGATGCTGGCCTACTTCGGCAGCAAGCTGGTGCTGGAGCTGATCCTCGGTCGCGGCGCGGCTTGAAGGGCGCCCGTGCGCTTCCCATAATGGAAACCTCCCACATCCCCGAACGGTACTGACCGCTTGCAAGACATTCCCATAGGCATCCTTTTCGCCGCGCTGGGCGGCCTGTTCCTGCTGTCAGCCTTCTTCTCCGGCTCGGAGACGGCACTGATGGCGCTCAACCGCTACAAGCTGCGCCACATGGCCGAGCAGGGACACCGGGGCGCGCAGCGGGCACAGGCCCTGCTCGACCAGCCGGACCGGCTGATCGGCCTGATCCTGCTCGGCAACAACTTCGTCAACATCCTCATCACCCAGCTCGCCACCCTGATCGCGCTGCGGCTGTACGGCGACGCCGGGCTGGCCATTGCCACCGCGGTGCTCACCCTGCTGCTGCTCATCTTCGCCGAGGTGGCCCCCAAGACGCTGGCCGCGCTGCATGCCGAGCGGGTCGCCTATCCGGCGGCCTGGATCTACACCCCGCTGCTGAAGATCGCCTATCCGCTGGTGTGGCTGGTCAACCTGCTGGCCAACGGCCTGCTGCGCCTGCTGGGCGTGCCGGTGGAGGCGCGCGGCGATGCCACGCTCAGCCGCGAGGAGCTGCGCACGGTGCTCAACGAGGCCAACAGCCTGATTCCGCGCGAGCACCAGAAGATGCTGCTCGGCATCCTCGACCTGGAGCGCATCACGGTGGAGGACATCATGGTGCCGCGCAACGAGATCGTGGGCATCGACCTGGAAGACGACTGGGACGACATCATCGACCAGCTCGCCAACACCTCCTACACGCGCCTGCCGGTGTACCGGGGCAGCATCGACCAGGTACTGGGCTTCGTCCATGTGCGCAACATCCTCAAGCTGCTGCTGCGCAAGAAGCTCACGCAGGAGACCTTCCACGAGAGCCTGCGGCCGGTGTACTTCATCCCCGAGGGCACCTCGTTGAACCAGCAGCTGCTCAACTTCAAGCGCGAGCGCCACCGCATCGGCCTGGTGGTGGACGAATACGGCGAGATCCTCGGGCTGGTGACCCTGGAGGACCTGCTGGAGGAGATCGTCGGCGAGTTCACCACCGACCCCTCCGGCTACTCGCGCCACATCACGCCGCAGGAGGACGGCGGCTGGCTGGTCGACGGCAGCACCCACATCCGCGAGATCAACCGCGTGCTGGGCTGGGACCTGCCCACCGACGGCCCGCGCACCCTCAACGGCCTGATCCTGGAACACCTGGAGATGATCCCCAGCCCCGGCACCAGCGTGCTCATCGCCGGCCACCCGATGGAGGTGGTAAAGGTAAAGGACAACGCCATCCGCCGGGTCAAGGTCTATCCGCGCCTCGAGCAGAAGCAGGCGGACGAGGAACACGAACCCTGATGGCACGCGCCCGCAACCAGTACCAGTGCAACCAGTGCGGCGCCCTGCACCCGAAATGGGGCGGCCAGTGCGGCGACTGCGGTGCCTGGAACACGCTCGAGGAGGTGGCCGCCGAGCCGCCGGCACCGGGCGGCAAGCGCGCAGACAGCGGCCGTTTCGCCGGCTACGCCGGCGAGGTGGCGCGGGTGACGCCGCTGGGCGAGGTGCGGGTGGAGGCCGAGGCACGAACGGCCACCGGCCAGGGCGAGCTGGACCGGGTGCTGGGCGGTGGCCTGGTGCACGGCTCGGTGGTGCTGATCGGCGGCGATCCCGGCATCGGCAAGTCCACCCTGCTGCTGCAGACCCTGGCCGGGCTGGAGGGCCTGAAACCGCTCTATGTCACCGGCGAGGAGTCGCTGCAGCAGGTCAGCCTGCGCGCGCGGCGCCTCGGTCTGGCCGCAGACGGCCTGCACCTGCTGGCCGAAACCTGCGTCGAGCGCATCCTCGACACGGCGCGCGCCGAGCGTCCCGGGGTGATGGTCATCGATTCCATCCAGACCGCCTGGACCGAGCTTTTGCAGTCGGCGCCGGGCTCGGTGAGCCAGTTGCGCGAGAGCGCCGCGCGGCTGGTGCGCCACGCCAAGCAGACCAACACCGCGCTGTTCCTGGTCGGCCATGTCACCAAGGAGGGCCAGCTGGCCGGTCCGCGGGTGCTGGAGCACATGGTCGATTCGGTGCTCTACTTCGAGGGCGACCCGGGTGGCCGCTACCGCGTGCTGCGGGCGGTGAAGAACCGCTTCGGCGCGGTCAACGAAATCGGCGTGTTCGCCATGGGCGAGGACGGCCTGAAGGGGGTGAGCAATCCCTCCGCCATCTTCCTGTCACGCCACGAACAGCCGGTCTCGGGCAGCGTCATCATGGTCACCCGCGAGGGCACGCGGCCGATGCTGGTGGAGGTGCAGGCCCTGGTGGCGGAATCGCATCTCGCCAACCCGCGCCGCATCACCGTCGGCCTGGAGCAGAACCGCCTCGCCATGCTGCTGGCGGTGCTGCACCGCCATGCCGGCATCGCCATGTACGACCAGGACGTGTTCGCCAACATCGTTGGCGGCGTGCGCGTCACCGAGACCGCGGCCGACCTGCCGCTGCTGCTGGCCATGCTGTCGAGCTTTCGCGACCGGCCGCTGCCGCACGACCTGGTGGCCTTCGGCGAGATCGGCCTGGCCGGCGAGATCCGTCCGGTGCCGAACGGCGAGGAACGCCTGCGCGAGGCTGCCAAGCACGGCTTCCGCCGCGCCCTGGTGCCGAAGGCCAATGCCCCGCGCAAACCCGTCCCGGGCATGCAGGTGACACCGCTCACACGGGTAGCAGAGATCCTCGAACATCCATAGACAACACGGCGGGCATGGATTACGGCCGGCTACCGAACAGGACGTGCCGGCCTGAAAACATTGCAATTTCCATCCACTCCTATAGACTCGGAATTCCACAAAAAACGCGTTGCCTTGAACACCAGGGAACAAATCGCACCAAATCCGACTTTTTGCCCAGAAGCCTCCAGAGCCTACAACAACACCTGAAACGCCGGCATGAACGAAGGGGCACTGTACTTGACACCCGACCAGATCAAAGAACTCATCGAGAGCCTGCGCCAGTTCCAGCACGAACACGATGCGTTCTCGACCACCAACGACGGCGCAAGCAAGGAACGGCTCCTGCAGGGCTTCCACGAATTCCTCGGGGACTTCCTGGGCGAACAGGAAACGGGCAGCGAAGAAGCAGCACTGGAACTCGCCGAGCTGTACCATTCGGAGGGCATCCCCTTCGTTCTCCTGATGGGGAGCTTCAATCATCTCAAGACCCGCCTGATCGAACTGGTCGCCAGCAACACCCCGGACCCCCTGGCTCAATACCGCAGAATCGATCAAATCTTCGAACACGCCAAAAGCACAACCGCGCACCACTACCTCATTTCGGAGGCCAGCCAACCCTGCCCCCTTCCCCAAGCGACAATCCGTGACAAGCCCCTGATCCAATCCGGCTTGACATGGATGAACCGACTGAGGGAAGCCATTACCGGAGACCTTTCCGACTATCCGCTGGAAGACGCAAAAGAGAACGACTTTACCCGCGCCCTGAGGTACCCGGAGAGCCTGCTCATCTGCCTTGACCTCAAGGTCTGCGACCAGATCATGCAGGAGCACCTCATGCTCATACAACAGGGCGGGCTGCTGTACGCCATGCTCCAGTCCGGACGCTACGAACAGGCCTACCTGACCTTCCAGGAGCTGCAACGCAAGTTTACGCAACTGCTCAATCTGGTCGCCACGCTGTACTTCGAGGCAGAAACCAACCGGGTCAACCGATTCTTCGGATTCATGCAAGCCGCCCTGTACCTGCCGGGGCAGAAGGTTTTCTGCATCATCAACCTGAGAAGACTGGGGAAAACCAATGCCCTGTACGGAAATGACGCCGGCAACCGCGCTCTGGAACAGGTAGAGCATGCCTTGCAAGAAATCTGCAAGAAGAACCAGGAATGGCTGGTGTACACCCGAGGCATATCCGGTGACTTCTACCTGTTTGGCCTCGATCACCCGCCGTCGGAACTGAACGGCGTCATCCGGGAACTGGAACACCGCCTGGCAGAAGAAGACCATGGATTACAGGAAACACCGGCATTGCGCCATTACGGGATTGAACTCAGCAATGTCAATGAGCTGACCCTGGAAAACATGCATGTGCTGGTCGAATATCTGGACAGCATGTCCAGAAAACAGACCAGCACAATCGAAACCGGTGAGCAGGCCACGGAACGCATGTTTTCCTGGATTCAGAAGCGCTACCGGCGCAGCATCAACCTCCGCCAGAAACTGTCCGAGGACGCCACGGACATCTTCGTCCAGCCACTGGTCAAACTGGACAGCCGAGATGAGATCCATGCCTTCGAGGTCCTGGGCCGCTTCCGGGAAGAGGACGGATACATCAGTGCCGGCATGTTCATCGACGACATCATAGACATGGGCCTGATCGTCGAATTCGACTCCCTGATCCTGAGGTGCATCGTCCAACAGCGAAAGCAACTGTCCACCCTGACCGACAGACTTTTCATCAATGTCTCGGCGAGTTCACTCCAGGACGAACACTTTCTCGACGAACTGTCCGAGGCGCTCGACGGACCTCTCTCCGGTTTCGAGATCGTACTGGAGCTTACGGAGCAAGTCCTGCTCGATGCCCAAAAGCTCGTCGTCGACCTGCATGGAAGACATGGACTGACTTTCGCCATCGATGATTTTGGGACGGGCTATTCATCGCTGCACACGGTGATCGAATTGGCTCTTGAAGGTGGCGTGCGTTATCTGAAGCTGGATGGCTCCCTCACCCGAACCCTTTCCTCCCACCCTGCCAGCGAACGCATCCTGCGCATTACCCGCCAGATGGCAAGCGAGCTTCATCTGGAGACCGTTGCCGAAATGATCGAAACGCAGGAAGAGCACGACCGGATGGAGCAGCTGGGCATCGACTTGGGCCAGGGCTATCTGATCGGCATTCCAGATCCCGTTCCGGTATGGGTCGGAAAAATGAATTACCTGAAAGCCCGCCAAAGCCAGAACCAACAATCCGGCTTCGTCTATTAAGCGTCAGGACAACGAGGCTATAATCTCTGCGCCAGACTACAGGGAACCGTTTCCTTGCCACGACCCATCCGCATCCTGCTGCTCCTGCTGCTGCCCCTGCTCGGGGGTTGTGCCCAGATCATCGGTTCGCAGACCCGTGCGCTGGCCGAGGGGCTCGATCGCGCCATGCAGGAGCACGACGATCCGCGCACCGTGGCCGAGGCCATGCCGGCCTACCTGATCATGGTCGACGGACTCATCGCGCGGCGTCCCGACGACCCGGCCACGCTGCTGGCCGGCAGCCGGCTGTATGGCGCCTATGCCGGCAATTTCGTCGACGACGAGCCCCGCGCGGCACGGCTCGCCCGGCGCGCCCTGGGCTATGCCCGGCGTGCCTTCTGCCTTGAGCTGCCGGACGACTGCCACGCCCTCGACGAGCCGCTGCCCCGGCTGGCACCACGCATCGAGGCCCTGCCGGCCGGGCGCATCGACCTGATGTACGGACTGGGCACGGCCTGGGCAGGCTGGATCCGGGCCAACAGCGGCGACTGGAACGCGGTGGCCGACCTACCCAAGGCGCGCCTGCTGCTGCAGCGGGTGGTAGCGCTCGATGCCTGCCACGACCAGGGCAATGCCCAGCTCTATCTGGGCGTGATGGACAGCCTGCTGCCGCCCAGCATGGGCGGACGGCCCGAACAGGCGAAACGGCACTTCGAGCAGGCCATCGCCTGCTCGGAAGGCCGCAACCTGATGGCCAAGGTGCTCTATGCGCGCCACTACGCGCGCCTGATGTTCGACCGCAGGCTGCACGACCGATTGCTGAACGAGGTGCTGGCCGCCGATCCGCACCAGCCCGGCCTGACACTGGCCAACGAACTGGCCCAGGCCGAGGCCCGGCGGCTGCTGGCCAGTGCCGACGAATACTTCTGAGAGGAATGTCCCGCATGCGACGATCCGCCCTCCTGCTGTTGCTCCTGGCCAGCCTCGTGCCCGCTCTGGCCCAGGCCCTCACACTCAAGATCGCCACCATCGCCCCCGATGGCACGCGCTGGATGCAGGAGATGCGCGCCGGCGCGAAAGAGATCGCCAAGCGTACCGAGGGACGGGTGAAGCTCAAGTTCTACCCCGGCGGCGTGATGGGCAACGACAAGAGCGTGCTGAAGAAGATCCGTCTCGGCCAGCTGCACGGCGGCGCGCTCACCGGCGGCAGCCTGGCGCGGGTGTACCCGGACATGCAGATCTACAGCCTGCCGATGGAATTCTCCAGCCTCGACGAGGTCGATGCCGTGCGCAGGGAGATCGACCCGCTGCTGCGCAAGGGCATGGAACGGCATGGTTTCGTCATTCTCGGCCTGGCCGAGGGCGGTTTTGCCTATCTCATGTCCTCGACACCGATCGCCAGCATCGAGGACCTGAAACGGCACAAGGTGTGGGTGCCCGATGACGACCTGCTGAGCTATGCCCTGTTCCGCAAGATGGGCGTGCAGCCGGTGTCGCTGCCGCTGGCCGATGTCTACACCAGCCTGCAGACCGGCCTCATCGACACCGTTGGCGCCACCCCGGTGGGCGCCATCGCGTTCCAGTGGCACACCCGGCTCAAGGCCGTCACCGACCAGCCGCTGATGTACCTGATCGGCGCTCTGGTGGTGGACAAGAAACGCTTCCGGCGCATCCGTCCGGCCGACCGCAAGGTGGTGATGGAAGTGATGGACGGCATCTTCCGGCGTCTCGACGCAGCCAACCGCAAGGACAACGCGGCCGCGCTCGACGCCCTGCGCCAGCGCGGCTTTGCCTTTGTGCGCCCGACACCGCAAGAAGTGGCGCGCTGGAAGCAGCTGGCGGAGGCAGCCATCGCCGAGGAAGAAGGCGTGGCCGTCAGCCGCGAGATGCACCGCCGGCTGAAACGCCTGCTGGCCGAGTACCGCGGCCGGCACGCAGCGGATACGCAAGCCGCGAAATGATGCAGGCGCTGGTCCGCACCCTGCACCGCATCGAGGACCTGCTGCTCACGGTCCTGCTGCTGGGGCTGGTCGGTGCTTCCTTTGCCCAGATCGTGCTGCGCAACCTGTTCGACACCGGCTTCCTTTGGCTGGACCCGGCACTGCGGCTGGGCGTGCTGTGGCTGGGGCTGATCGGCGCCCTGGTCGCCACCCGCGAGCACCACCAGATCCGCATCGACCTGCTGGGCCGTCACCTGCCGCCTCTGGGGCGGCGCATCGCCTGCGCGCTGACCCAGTGGTTCACCGCCGCCGTGGCCGGCACTATCGCCTGGCACGGGGCCCTGCTGGTGCGCGACGACTTCCGCCTGGGCAGCGAGGCCTTCAGCGGCATGCCGGCCTGGCTGGCCGAGCTGGTCATCCCCGTGGGGCTGGGCCTGATCGCGCTGCGCCACTTCCTGCAGGGCTTCCTGCCGCCCCCGCCGGAACCGGCCCCCATGAACCTGGACCCGCTGCCCTGATGGCCGTCCTGCTGATCCTGCTGGCGCTGCTCGGCGCCCCGCTGTTTGCCGTCATCGGCGCCAGCGCCCTGTGGGGCTTCCACAGCGAGGAAGTGGACCTGCAGGTGGTCAGCGTGGAGATCTACCGCCTGGCCGAGATGCCGGTGCTGCTGGCCATTCCGCTGTTCACCTTCGCCGGCTACCTGCTGGGCGAGAGCGGGGCGCCGGCACGACTGGTGCGCGCCACCCGCGCCTGGCTGGGCTGGATGCCGGGCGGGCTGGCGCTGATCTCGCTCATCGCCTGCGCCCTGTTCACCGCCTTCACCGGCGCCTCGGGGGTGACCATCGTGGCACTCGGCGCGCTGCTGTTCCCGGCCCTGCTGCAGGCCGGCTACCACGAACGCTACACGCTGGGGCTGATCACCACTTCCGGCAGCCTGGGGCTGCTGTTCGCGCCCTCGCTGCCACTGATCCTGTATGCGGTGGTGGCGCAGCAGGTGGACCTGGACCAGCCAGTGGCGGTGGACGATCTGTTCCTGGCCGGGATCCTGCCGGGCCTGCTGATGATCGCCCTGCTCGCTGCCTGGAGCTGGTTCAGCCAGCCGGCAGCCCGCGCCCGACACCGCTTCGACCGCTCCGAGGCCCTGGACAGCCTGCGCGAGACGGTCTGGGAGCTGCCCCTGCCGCTGCTGGTGCTGGGCGGCATCTACGGCGGCTACATCACCGTCACCGAGGCCGCCTCGGTGACAGCAGTCTATGTGCTGCTGGTCGAGGTATTCATCCTGCGCGAGATCCCGCTGCGCGCGGTGCCGCGCATCGCGCGCGAGTCGATGGTGCTGGTGGGCGCCATCATGATCATCCTCGGCGTGTCGCTGGCCTCGACCAACTACCTGATCGATGCCGAGATCCCCACCCTGCTGTTCGAGAAGATCCGCGGCCTGATCGACGACCGCTGGACCTTCCTCATCCTGCTCAACGGCTTCCTGCTGATCCTGGGGATGATGCTCGACATCTTCTCCGCCCTGGTCATCATGATCCCTATCCTGCTGCCCATCGCCGTCGGCTACGGCATCCATCCGGTGCATCTGGGCATCATCTTCCTGGCCAACATGCAACTCGGCTACTTCACCCCCCCGGTGGGCATGAACCTGTTCATCGCCAGCTTCCGCTTCCGGCGTCCGGTGATGGACATCTACCGCGCCACCCTGCCCTTCTTCTTCCTGCTGCTCGTCGCAGTGCTGATCATCACCTACTGGCCGGCCCTGAGCCTGACACTGCCGGGGCTGGACTGACTCCGTCCCCGCCGGGTGGCACGCTTCCCTGCCCGGCGCTAAGATGGCGGCACAATGAAACAACAAGAATCCAGGGGGGGCATTCCATGGCCGGCCTATCTGCTGCTGGCCGCCATCGCCGTGCTGGTGGTGGCCGTTGCCCTGCGTCTGCACGCGCGCCAGCTGGAGCAGGAACAGGCGATGCGCTGGTCACGCATCGCCTCCGATGTCGACCGCATCCTGAGTGGCGTCAACCAGCACCTTGGCCTGCTGGGCACCGCGCTGGAACACCCGCCCGCCGGTTCCACGGCACTGCCCCCGCTGCAGCGCCACCCGGCGTGGGGCGGCTGGTCCGCCGATGTGCGCATCGAGGATCAGGGACGCAGCGTCCCGCTGCACCTGAGCGGCGCGGGCCCGGCACCGCCGCCCGCGGCGCGCGAGGAGATCGCCGCCGCCCTGCAGGTGGCGCCGCTGATGCTGGCAACGCGCCACGATCTGCCGGAGACCACCTGGATCTACTACCTCTCCGCCCAGCGTTTCCTGCTCGCCGTACCCTGGGTCGATCCGCTGACCTACCATTACCGCGACACCCTGCTGCAAAAGCCCTTCTACCGGCAGCTGGAGCCGCGCAACAATCCCACCCTGGCAGCGCGCTGGACCGAGCCTTATGCAGACGAATTCGGTCAGGGCCTGATGGTGACGGCGGCACGACCGGTGACCTGGGATGGCCGCTTCCGGGGCGTGGTGGCCATCGACCTGACCCTGCAGCAGCTCAACCGGCTGCTGGGCGATGTCGGCCCCCTGGTACGCGGCGCCTACCTGATCGACGGGCAACAGAACATCCTCGCCGAGCGGGACCGGCAGGCGCAGAAGCCCCCGGACAATGGCCCGGTGCCCAACATCCGGGATCGCCTGCCCGAGGATCTGACACCGGAACAGGCCCGACAGGCACTGGCGGCCGGCGGGCTGCAGCATCTTGGCCACTACCGGCTACAGGTCTTTCCGCTGAAACAGGCGCCCTGGAAACTGGTCGTCTGCCAGACCGATGGCGCCTTCTGGTGGCTGGTACTGCAGCGCATGCGCGGCGAGCTCGTGATCCTCGTCCTGATCGCCCTGGTCATCCTGATGCTGGAGCGCAACCGGCGCATGCAGGCGCGCCTGGCCGTGATGGAGGACCGCTTCCGGCAGACCACGGAGCTGCTGCCGGAAATCGTCTACGAAGCCGATGCCGACGGCAATGTCACCTTCCTCAACCAGGTCGGCCTGCAGCGCCTGGGCTACCTGCCCGAGGATCTGCCCCGGCTGAACCTGCGGGACCTGTTCGTGTTCCAGCCGCCCGAATCCAATCGCCCCGGCAACCCCACCGCACGCATGGAGATGGAATACCGCGTCCGTACCCGGGACGGCGAGCAGTTCCCGGCCCTGCTGCGCGCCAGCCCGATACGGGAACACGGACAGATCGTCGGCGAACGCGGCATCCTCATCGACATCAGCGAGCTGCGGCGCTACCAGCAGGAGCTGGAGACCCTGGCCACCACTGACACGCTGACCGGCTGCTACAACCGGCGCATGTTCATGGAACTGGCGGAAACGGAATACAAGCGCTGCCGCCGCAGACGACGGAAATGTTCCGTACTGCTGCTCGATCTCGATCACTTCAAGCACATCAACGACAGCTGGGGCCACACGGCCGGCGACGAGGCGCTGCGCCACTTTGTCCGCCTGCTGCAGGGGGTGCTGCGCGACACGGACATCCTCGGCCGCATCGGCGGCGAGGAATTTGCCGTTCTGCTCCCCGACGCCAGCCTCGAGCAGGCCGAGGAGATCGCCGAACGCATTCGCGAGCGGGTGGAATCGGAGCCACTGCCTCACGGCCGCGTTCGCATCCCCGTCACCGTCAGCATCGGCGTGGTGGAACTCGATGGCGAGGGGCTGGACACGGCCCTGCGCATGGCCGACCGGGCGCTCTACACGGCCAAGGAAGAAGGCCGCAATCGGGTGGTGAGCTGGATGTAGCACACCCCGGCAGGCCCTTGCCAAGCCCTGCCTCAAGGTTGCTCACCGGCAGGCTGCCGGCACGCCCCGATGGATTTCAATTCACGGCGGCGTATCCGTCAATCGTGCGCGATTGGCTTGTCGGTAAACAGGTAGTCGCGCAGTTCCGAGTCCATTCGGCTGTCACGACGGCGAATCCACTCGAGCAGCATGGCGGCATGCTCCTTCTCCTCGTCGCGGTTGTGCGCGAGGATCGCCTTCAGCTCTGGATCGCTGCAGGCATCGACACGCTGGTTGTACCAGTCCACCGCTTCCAGCTCCTCCATCAGCGAAACGATGGCTCGGTGCATGTCGCGGGTGTCGTCCGACAGTTCGTTGATGGGCTCGTGATAACCTTCGTTCGCCATGGGAAGCGCTCCTTCAGGGTTGAAGTGATGGTGCGGACGCGTGGCAAACGGGCCGCTCAGTCGAAGTCCTTCAGCAGGGCCTCGCGCGTCTCGCCGCTGATCTCCGTCTCCGCCTGGTAGCGGGGATGATCGATGCCGATGCGCAGCGGGGCGCCGGCACGCAGCTTCTCGATCATCTCGGGCGTGAACTCAAAGCGCATGAAGTGCACCGATGAGGTCTTGTCCTCGGTCTCGCGCTCGAGGTCCTCGTTGGCGATGGGATGCACCTTTTCGAGATCGTCGACCTGCATCCAGACATCGCGCTCGATGCCCTTCAGTTCGGCCAGGCGCTTGCGGCGC
>JALWNJ010000272.1 GCA_026995955.1 Gammaproteobacteria bacterium | reverse complement strand
CCTCACCGAGCCGATGATGGTGATGTTCTCGCTGCCCTTCGCGCTGGTCGGCGGCTTCTGGTACCTGTGGCTGCTCGACTTCAACATGTCGGTCGCGGTCTGGGTGGGCTTCATCGCCCTGGCCGGCGTGGCCGCCGAGTTCGGCATCGTCATGCTGGTGTATCTCGACCACGCCGTGGGCGAAGCCCGGTTGCACGGCAAGCTCAGGAACGAGCGCGATCTGGAGCAGGCCATCCTGCACGGTGCGGTGCAGCGCGTGCGACCCAAGGCCATGACCGTGGCCGTCATCCTTGCCGGCCTGCTGCCCATCATGCTCGGCAGTGGCACCGGCTCCGAAGTGATGCAGCGCATCGCCGCGCCCATGCTCGGCGGCATGATCACCGCGCCGCTGCTGTCGCTGTTCGTCATCCCCGTGCTCTACAGCCTGTGGAAGCGCCGCGAGCTTTTCCCTCATCGCAAGCCCAAGGAGGCATGACATGAAGTACGGAACCGGCATCACCGTGGATCGACCTTTCGACGAGGTGGTCGAGGCCACCAGGCAGACCCTGCTCGACCATGGTTTCGGCATTCTCGCCGACATGAACATCACCGAGGCCCTGCACTTCCGCCTCGGTGTGGAGCGGCGTCCCTACCGCATCCTCGGGGCCTGTTTCCCCGAGGTGGCCAACGAGGCGCTCGATGCCGATCCCGACATCGGTCTGCTGCTGCCCTGCAATGTGGTGGTACGCGAGGACGAGGATGGCCGCGTCAGCGTGCTGTTCGTCGATCCGCAGGCCGTGCTCGGAATCGCCGAGCTGCCCGATCTGGCACCGCGTGCGGGGCTGGTCGGTCAGAGGCTGGAAGCGGTGCGGCGGGAAATAGGCGAAAAATTGGGCAAGCAACCCTGAACAGGGAGGGCAGCGTGGCCCGGACCAAAGGAGGTGACAAATGAAGAAAGAAAAGATCAATACTATTCGCGATCCGGTCTGTGGCATGGAAGTCAGTACCGACAGCCAGTGGAAGTACCGCTGGGAGGGCCAGACCTGGTACTTCTGCAGCGAGACCTGCGAACAGAAGTTCCGCCAGCATCCCGAGGCCTATGTGCACCAGCCCCCACTCGAGGATGCGGACGAATCCGCGGCCGGTACTGCGGCGGAGGAAGGCGAATTGCACGACCCGGTCTGCGGCATGAAGGTCTCCCCCGACAGCCCCTATCGCGAGACCTGGCAGGGCCAGACCTGGTACTTCTGCAGCGAGGACTGCCAGCACAAGTTCCATCGCGACCCGGAGCTCTACACCGGCGCGCTGGCCAGGCGTCTGCACGGGGCGGAACAGGCAAGCGGCAAGGATACGGGACAGGCGGCTTCCGCTGCCCCGGAGCCGGAACCCCTGCCCGAAAACGAATACTGCCCCACCGGCACCTGCGACATCGGGGTGACCTTCTACACCTGCCCCATGCATCCCGAGATACGGCAGGACCATCCGGGTACCTGTCCCAAGTGCGGCATGGCGCTGGAGCCGGTGATGGAACCGGTGCCCACCGTGCGCACGGAATGGACCTGCCCCATGCATCCGGAGATCCGGCAGGACCATCCGGGCACCTGCCCCAAGTGCGGCATGGCACTGGAGCCGGTGACGGTGACGGCCGAGGAAAGGAACGAGGAGCTGGAGGACATGAGCCGGCGCTTCGTCATCAGCCTGCCGCTGGCCACGGCCGTGTTCCTGCTGGCCATGGTGGCCGATCTGGCCCCGCATTGGCTGCCGGAGTGGCTGACCATGCGGACGGTGCAGTGGGTCGAGTTTTTGCTGGCCACGCCGGTGGTGTTGTGGAGCGGCTGGCCGTTCTTCGTGCGCGCGGTAGACTCGGTGCGCACCTGGAATCTCAACATGTTCACCCTCATCGGCCTGGGCGTGGCAGTGGCCTGGGCCTACAGCGTGGTGGCGCTGCTGTTCCCCGAACTGTTCCCGCCCAGCATGCAGCGCGAGGATGGCACGGTGGCCGTGTACTTCGAGGCGGCGGCGGTGATCACCACGCTGGTGCTGCTGGGCCAGGTGCTGGAGCTGCGCGCCCGCAGCAACACCAATGCCGCCATCAAGGCGCTGCTTGGCCTGGCCCCGAACACGGCACGGCGCATCAATGCCGACGGCAGCGAGGAGGACATTCCGCTGCAGCAGGTCAAGCCGGGCGATCGGCTACGCGTGCGTCCGGGCGAGAAGATTCCCACCGACGGCGTGGTGATCGAGGGCGAGAGCCATGTGGACGAATCGATGATCACCGGCGAGCCGGTGCCGGTACCCAAGAAGCCGGGCGACACGGTGATCGGTGCCACCGTCAACGGAACCGGATCGCTGGTGATCGAGGCGCGGCGGGTCGGTGCCGATACCCTGCTGTCGCAGATCGTGCGCATGGTGAGCGAGGCACAGCGCTCGCGCGCCCCGATCCAGAAGCTGGCCGATGTGGTCTCGGCCTGGTTCGTGCCCATCGTGGTGCTGGTGGCCATCATCGCTTTCATCGCCTGGTACTTCTTCGGGCCCGAGCCGCGCCTGGCTCATGCCGTGGTCAATGCGGTGGCGGTGCTCATCATCGCCTGTCCCTGTGCGCTGGGGCTGGCGACGCCGATGTCGATCATGGTGGGCACCGGCAAGGGGGCGACCATGGGCGTGCTGATCAAGAACGCCGAGGCGCTGGAGGTGCTGGAGAAGGTCGACACCCTGGTGGTGGACAAGACCGGCACGCTGACCGAGGGGCGGCCGGAACTGGTCTCGGTCACGCCGGCCGAGGGTCAGGACCGGGAGACCCTGCTGCGCCTGGCCGCCGGCCTGGAGCGGGCCAGCGAACATCCGCTGGCCGAGGCCATCGTGCGCGGTGCCGAGGCCGAGGGCATCCGGGTGCCGGGAGTGATCGACTTCCGTTCCATCACCGGCAAGGGGGCACAGGGCGTGGTCGAGGGCCACAAGGTGGCGATCGGCAATCAGGCCCTGTTGCAGGAGATCGGCGCGCGCAATCCCGACCGTTCCCTCGAGGCCTATGCCGATGTCCTGCGCAACGAGGGGCAGACGGTGATGTTCGTGGTGGTCGACGGCGTGCTGGCCGGCCTGCTCGGCGTGGCCGACCCGATCAAGGAATCCACCCCGGAGGCCATCGAGGATCTGCACCGCGAGGGCATCACCGTGGTGATGCTGACCGGCGACAACCGTGTGACGGCCGAGGCCGTGGCGCGAAGGCTCGGCATCGATCGGGTAGAGGCCGAGGTGCTGCCGGAGCAGAAGGCCGAGGTGGTCAGGCGCTTGCAGGATGAAGGGCACATCGTCGCCATGGCGGGCGATGGCATCAACGATGCCCCGGCGCTGGCGCAGGCCCATGTCGGCATCGCCATGGGCACTGGTACCGATGTGGCCATGGAGAGCGCCGGCGTGACCCTGGTCAAGGGCGACCTGCGCGGCATCGCGAAAGCCCGCCGCCTGGCGGAGGCCACCCTGCGCAACGTGAAGCAGAATCTCTTCTTCGCCGTCATCTACAACGCCCTGGGCGTGCCGGTGGCCGCCGGGGTGCTGTATCCGTTCTTCGGCCTGCTGCTGTCGCCCATCATCGCCGCCACGGCAATGAGCTTCAGCTCGGTGTCGGTCATCACCAATGCGCTGCGCTTGCGCTACGTGAAGCTGTAGGAGACTGGTCATGGGTGGACACGGTGGTTTTTTGGGCGGATTCATGTGGATCTGGTGGCTGATCCCGATCGTGCTGATCGTGCTCGTTGCGATGCTGGCTACCGGGAGCGGAGGCCGACCTACCGGCGAGGCGCCGCCCGAGCGGCGCCCTGACGGGGACAGGGCCATCGAGATCCTGCGCCAGCGCCTGGCGCGCGGCGAGATCGACGAGGCGGAATACGAACGACTCAAGCGGGAGCTGGAATCATGACGGAACCGGACATGCGCTTTCGCAAAGTGACGGCCATCATCCGGCCGGATGCACTCAGGGCGGTGGAGGAACGGCTGATGGATCTCGGCGTGCCGGGCGTCAGCGTGACGCGGGTCAAGGGCTTTGGCGAGCATGCCAGTTTCTACTCGCCGGACTGGCTGCTCACCCATGTGCGCATCGAGGTGTTCATCGAGCGCGCACGGGCACGCGAGATCGCCGAGGCGATCATGGAGGCGGCACATACCGGGCTGGAAGGAGACGGCATCGTCGCCATCCTGCCGGTGGAGACGCTGTTTCACATTCGCACGCGCCGCGAATGTGACCACGAGGCCTGTGAGTAGCGGGGCGATTCGTGCTGTAATGGCGTTTTCCGCAAGCGGGAGCGCAGCATGAAGATCGGACTGGCCCTGGGCAGTGGCTCGGCGCGCGGCTGGGCCCATGTCGGCGTCATCGAGGCGCTGGCCGAGCGCGGCATCGAGCCGCAGGTGGTGGCGGGCACCTCGATCGGCGCGCTGGTCGGCGCGGCGCATGTCAGCGGCAATCTGCAGCGGCTGCACGAGTGGCTGCTGACCCTGACCCGCATGGATGTCATCAGTCTGATGGATCCAAGCTGGCTGGGCGGCGGCCTGATCGAGGGCGAGAAGCTGTTCGACTTCTTCCGCGACTACATGCGCGACGGCCGTATCGAGGATCTGGACATCCCCTTCGGCGCGGTGGCCACGGAACTCGAGAACGGGCGCGAGGTGTGGTTGCGCGAGGGTCTGCTGTCCGAGGCGGTGCGTGCCTCCATTGCGCTGCCGGGCCTGTTCACGCCGGCGAAGAAGGATGGCAAGTGGTACATCGACGGCGGGCTGGTCAATCCGGTGCCGGTGTCGCTGTGCCGGGCGATGGGCGCCGATGTGGTCATCGCAGTGAACCTCAATGGCGACATCCTGGGCCGCCACCTGCGTCACAATGGCCGTGACCGGGAAGACGATCGCAGCGAGGGCAGGTTGCCCGAGGCCCTGATCGAGAACGAGCTGTGGCAGAAGTATTCCAGCCGCCTGCGCGAGCTGCTGGGCCGCGATCGGCTGCCGGACTGGCTGGACTTCCGCCGCGAGGGGCCGGGGCTGTTCGAGGTCATGGCCACCGCCATCAACATCATGCAGGATCGCATCACCCGCAGCCGCATGGCCGGCGATCCGCCCGAGCTGCTGATCGCCCCCCGCCTGTCGCACATCCAGCTCATGGAGTTCGAACGCGCCGGCGAGGCCATCGAGGAAGGGCGCCGCGCGGTGGCGCGCATGGAGGATGCCATCGACCTGCTGCTGGCGCGCATGAAGTAGGCGAACGCTGCCTGCGTGCGGGGTTCAGCGGCGGCGCATCAGGATCAGTACCACCGCGATTGCCAGCAGCACCAGCCCTGGCCCGCCCGGCCCGTTCAGGGCCGGCTCGCCGGGCGGTGGCTGCACGGTTTCGCTGCGGGTGTCCATGTGAAGTCCCGTTCCGGTCATACCAAAGTATAGGTCCCCCGGCCGTGGCGGGGCCCTATACTCGGGGAGAAGGAAATCGTTTCCTGCCTCCGGAGTTTCTTGTGTCCCTGCGTCTGCGATTCAATCTCATCCTCATGCTGGTCAGCCTGGCGGGTCTCGTCATTGCCGCCTGGGTGTCCTGGCAGGTGATCTCGGAACATGCCGAGGAGGAGGTCACCGAATCGGCCAATGTCCTGCTGAGCAGCGCCCAGGCCGTGCGCAGCTACACCGTGGAGGAGGTGCGCCCGGTCGTCAATCGGCTCGAGGACGGCAGGTTCCATCCGCAGACGGTGCCGGCCTATGCCGCCACCCGGTTCGTGCGCTACCTGCAGAAGGACTACCCCGAGTACGACTACCGCGAGGCGGCGCTCAATCCCACCAATCCGGAGCACCGCGCGCTGGACTGGGAGGCCGATGTCATCGAGTGGTTCCGCGATCATCCCGAAGCGAAGGAACTCAAGGGCCTGCGGCAGGGCAGTGCGGGTCGCCTGCTGTACATCAGCCATCCCATCCGCATCACCAACCCGGCCTGCCTCGCCTGCCACGACACGCCCGACAAGGCACCGCCCGCCGTGGTGGCGCGCTATGGCCGCGACAACGGCTTCGGCTGGAAGCTGGGCGAGGTGATCGGAGCGCAGATCGTCACCGTGCCGGCGGAGTATCCGCTGCAACGGGCGCGGCGCGAGTTTCTGGTGTTCATGGGCGGGATGGTGCTGGTGTTCTTGGCCGTGGCGGTAGCGCTCAACCTGTTGCTGCACTACTTCGTCATCCGCCGCGTGGCGCGCATCGCCGGGCAGGCCGAGGCGATGAGCACCAGCCTCGACGAGGTGGAGGAACTCCCGGTGCACGGCAGGGACGAGATCTCCTCGCTGGCGCGCTCCTTCAACCGCATGGTGCGCAGCCTGCGCAATGCCATGAAGCTGCTGCGCGAGAGCGGGGCCTGATGCCGGCCACCATCGGCAAGTACCGGGTGCGGACCCTGCTGGGGGAGGGGGCCATGGGCTCCGTTTATCTGGCGCACGACCCCGACATCGACCGCGAGGTGGCGATCAAGCTCATCCACCCGCATCTGACCCGCGGCGAGGGCAGCGACACCTGGCGCGCCCGGTTCCGCCAGGAGGCGCGGGCCGCCGCGCGTTGCCTGCATCCCAACATCGTCACCGTGTTCGAGCTGGGCGAGGAGCAGGGCCGGCCCTACCTCGTGATGGAGTTCGTCCAGGGCGAGGAGCTGCAGTACTTCATCGACATCGATCACGCCTTCAGCCTGCCCGAGATCGGCCTGATCGTCGGCGGCATCCTCGAGGGGCTGCAGCATGCCCACGAGCGGGGCGTGGTGCACCGCGACATCAAGCCAGCCAATGTCATTCTGCTCGACAGCGGCGGCGTCAAGATCGCCGACTTCGGCGTCGCGCGCCTGGACCAGAACACGCTGACCCAGGCCGGCAACATGGTGGGTACGCCCTACTACATGGCGCCGGAGGGCTGGGACGGCGCGCGTGTCGGTCCGCAGGGCGATGTCTACAGCACCGGCATCATCCTGCTGGAGCTGCTCACCGGCAGCAAGCCGCGCCCGGAACAGGTGCTGTCCGAGGGCATCGACGGCTTTCTGGACGAGGCCTTTGCCTCCGAGCGCGGCGCGGGTGTGCCGCCGCGGTTGCGGCGCATCGTCGCCCGTGCCCTGCGGCCGCGGCCCGAGGAGCGCTTTGCCAGTGCCGCCGAGTTCGCCCGCGCGCTCGCCACCTGCGAGCGCAGCCGCGACGACGGCACCGCTGCCGAGAGCCTGTCCCGAACCATCGTCAGCCGGCGCCGTGAAACGCCGCCGCCGGGCGGCGCCGGGCCGGCCAGCGAGACCGGCACCATCACCCCGGAGATGAAACAGCGCCTCGAGCGCACCCTGGCGAGCCATGTCGGTCCCATGGCCAGTCTGCTGGTGGAGCGCGCCCTGCGCGAGGCCGACACCCTGGAGGCGCTGGGCCAGCGTCTGCTCGACGACATCCCCGACGAGGACGACCGGGCCGAGTTCCGCCGCTGGTACCGGCGCTGGGCCGGAGACCAGGGCACGCTGGAGGCCACCGCTGGCGGCCAGGGCGGGGTGCGCCTGGACGAGGACGAACTGGAACGCCTGTGCGGCATCTATGCCCACTATGTCGGGCCGCTGGCGCGCAACCTGGTGCTGCGTGCGCTCAAGCGCGCGCCCAGCCTGCAGGGCCTGCACGAGGCCCTGGCCGGGGAGATCCCGGACCGGGCCGAACGCGCCGAGTTTCTCGACCGCGTGGCCGGTTGAGGGCATCATGATGGACATCAACGATGCCGGGAGGTGGCCATGGAGTTCTTTGCGGAAGCCGAGGCCGGGGGGCGAGACGCCGCCTGGATCCAGCAGCACCTGACACCCCAGCGCATTCCCGAGTACTGTGCCTTCGTCTCCGAGGTGCGCCCGCGTGCCGATGGCGTCCTCGAGATGGCCAGCTTCTGGGGCGTGCACGAGCTGCGTGCCGAGTCCATATCGGGTGGTATGCGCTTCTTCCTGCCCGACTGCCCCAATGTGCTGTCGTGGACCGTCACCACCGGCCTCGACCCGAGTCCCGGGCGGATCGTCATCCACGCCACCATCAACCGCCGCAGCCACGACCCGGACTTCGTGGAGTCGCTGCAGACCTTCGTCGACGACTGGGCCTCCGGCCTGTCCAATGGGCGCTGAGCCGACGCTCTCGGTCATCGTCCCGGTACGCAACGAGGCCGACTGTCTGCCGGCGCTGATCGCCGATCTGCGCGCCCAGCACAGGCCGCCGGATGAGATCCTGGTGGTCGATGGCGGCAGTACGGACGGCACGCCGGAGCTGGCCGCGCGGCTCGCCGACGGGCTGATCGAATCACCACCGGGGCGGGCGCGGCAGATGAACCGCGGTGCCCGGGTCGCGAGCGGCTCGGTGCTGTGGTTTCTGCACGCCGACAGCCGCCTGCCGCCGGACGCCACATTGAGCCTGCTGACGGCGCTGGGGGAGCGGGCCTGGGGGCGCTTCGATGTCCGCCTCTCGGGCCGCCATCCTGCCTTTCGTCTCATCGAGCGCATGATGAACCTGCGCTCCTGCCTCACCGGCATCTGCACCGGCGACCAGGGCCTGTTCATCCGTCGTGCTGCCTTCGAGGCCGTGGATGGCTATCCCGAGCTGCCGCTGATGGAGGACATCGAGCTCAGCCGGGCCCTCAAGCGCACGGTCGGGCGCCCCGTCTGCCTGCGCACCGCGCTGGTGACCTCCAGTCGGCGCTGGGAACGGCGCGGTATTCTGCGTACCGTGCTACTCATGTGGTGGCTGCGCCTGGCCTGGTGGCTGGGCGTGCCGGCCACGCGGCTTGCGGCCTGGTACCGCTGACTGGCCCGCGCCGGTCGCGCCCCGTAGAATGCGCGCCATGACCGAACCTGCCCCTCAGCTCGAGGCCCTCGGCCGTGTGCGCGTGGTCATGGTGGAAACCTCCCACCCGGGCAACATCGGTGCTGCCGCGCGGGCCATGAAGACCATGGGCCTGTCCGACCTGTGGCTGGTGGCGCCGAAACAGTACCCCAGTGCCGAGGCCACGGCCCGTGCCTCCGGCGCCGACGACCTGCTGGCGCGCGCCCGTGTGGTGCAGACCCTGCCCGAGGCGCTGGCCGACTGTCATCTGGTGTTCGGCAGCAGTGCCCGTCTGCGCAGTCTGCGCTGGCCGCAGGCCGATGCGCGGGAATCGGCCGAACAGGCCCTCTCCGAGCTGGCCGCCTCGCCCGCGGCGCGGGTGGCGATGGTGTTCGGGCGCGAGCGCACCGGGCTCGGCAACGAGGAGCTGGATCGCTGTCACCGCCTGCTGCATGTGCCGGTGAATCCCGACTACGGCTCGCTCAATGTGGCCATGGCGGTGCAGATCGTGGCCTACGAACTGCGCATGGCGGCGCTCGCCGGCAGCCATCGCCGGAGCGAGGAACTGGGCGAACTGCCGGTAGACCAGGACGGGATGGAACAGCTCTACGCGCATTTCGAGCAGGCGCTCATCGAGCTCGACTTTCTCGATCCCGACAACCCCAAACACCTGATGCGGCGCCTGCGGCGCCTGTTCAACCGCATTCGTCCCACCCGCAACGAGGTCAACATCCTGCGCGGCATCCTGACCGCGGCACAGAAGTGCTGTCGGGGGAGAAACGGCTGATTTTCCGATGTTTTTTGTCGGACAGTCGATGAAGACGCTATAATTCCCGCCTCTCCAGACACCGGGACCTCCATGTTCAGGCAGCTAAAGGAAGACATCCAGTGCGTTTTCGAGCGTGATCCGGCGGCACGCAATACGCTGGAGATCCTGCTTGCCTATCCCGGCGTGCACGCCCTGATGTGGCACCGCCTCGCCCATGCCCTGTGGCGGCGCGGCTTCAAGCTGCTGGCACGGCTGCTGTCCAACTTCTCGCGCTTCCTCACCGGCATCGAGATCCATCCCGGGGCCCGCATCGGGCGCCGCTTCTTCATCGACCACGGCATGGGCGTGGTCATCGGCGAGACGGCCGAGATCGGTGACGACTGCACGCTCTATCACGGCGTGACCCTGGGCGGCACCAGCTGGGAGAAGGGCAAGCGCCATCCCACGCTGGGCAATGGCGTCATCGTCGGCGCCGGGGCCAAGGTGCTGGGGCCGATCAAGGTCGGTGACTGCGCCCGCATCGGTTCCAACGCGGTGGTGCTCAAGGACGTGCCCTGCGAGGCCACGGTGGTGGGCATTCCGGGCCGCATCATCGGGCCGCGGCGTCCGCCCCGTGAGGCCCCCAGCACGCCGCAGCGCGAGGCGATGAAGAAGAAGATGGGCTTCGACGCCTATGGTCTTACGCAGGACATGCCCGACCCGGTGGCCAATGCCATCCACGGCATCCTCGATCACCTGCATGCCCTCGACGAGCGCATGGTGAAGGCCTCCTGCGCGCTGAAGAAGATGGGTGCCGACATCGACGACTGCAATCTGCCGGAACTCAGGCCCGGTGACATCGAGGGGCTGGACGAACCGGAATACACCTGCGCCGACGGCGAGGCGGACGATACGGCAAAGACCCCACGGAACGGGGAGAATACTTGACTAACTGACTAGGGTATTTTAGGATGCACCCCACTTTCGCAGTGGAGTAGCATTCGATGAGGCTGACGACCAAGGGCCGCTATGCCGTGACCGCCATCCTGGACCTGGCGATCCACAACGACCAGGGGCCGATCTCGCTGGCCGAGATCTCGGCGCGCCAGAACATATCATTGTCCTATCTCGAGCAACTCTTCGCAAGCCTGCGCCGCAACGGGCTGGTGGTCAGCACCCGTGGTCCCGGCGGCGGCTACTCCCTCAACGGTGCCCCGGAGGACATCTCCATCGCCGCGGTGATCGCTGCCGTGGACGAGAAGCTGGAGACCATGAAATGCGGTGGCGCCGGCGACTGCCAGAATCACCAGCGCTGTCTGACGCACGACCTGTGGTGCGATCTCAGCGATCAGATCCACAACTTCCTGTCCGGCATCACCCTGGGCAGCCTGATGGCACGCAACGGCGTCAAGCAGGTCGCCTCGCGTCAGGACAAGGCCCTGCAGCAGGCCATCCTCAAGCAGGCCTCGAGCAAGCTGGGCAAGAAGCAGAAGCAGGCCGAGCAGGCCTGAGCCGAACCGAATTCATCGAGCGAGTACAGTCAACATGAGCAACCTGAAGCTTCCCATCTACCTGGATTACTCGGCCACCACGCCGGTGGACGAGCGTGTGGCGGAGAAGATGTCGCACTACCTCACCATCGACGGCATCTTCGGCAACCCCGCCTCGCGCAGCCACAAGTTCGGCTGGGAGGCCGAGGAGGCGGTGGAGAACGCCCGTGCCCAGGTCGCCGACCTGGTGGGCGCCGACCCCAAGGAGATCATCTGGACCTCCGGCGCCACCGAGTCCGACAACCTGGCGCTCAAGGGCGCGGCCCACTTCTACCAGAAGAAGGGCAAGCACATCGTCACCGTCAAGACCGAGCACAAGGCGGTGCTCGACAGCTGCCGCCAGCTCGAGCGCGAGGGCTTCGAGGTCACCTATCTCGATCCCGAGCCCAATGGCCTGCTCGATCTCGACAAGTTCCGCGCCGCCCTGCGCAAGGACACCATCCTGGCCAGCGTGATGCACGTGAACAACGAAATCGGCGTCATCCAGGACATCGCGGCGATCGGCAACATCTGCCGCGAGAACAAGGTGGTGTTCCATGTCGACGCCGCGCAGAGCGCCGGCAAGGTGCCCATCAACCTGGCCGAACTGCCGGTGGACCTGATGAGCTTCTCGGCGCACAAGATCTATGGCCCCAAGGGCATCGGCGCGCTCTATGTGCGCCGCAAGCCGCGGGTGCGCATCGAGGCGCAGATGCACGGCGGCGGCCACGAGCGCGGCATGCGCTCCGGCACCCTGGCCACCCACCAGATCGTCGGCATGGGCGAGGCCTTCGCCATCGCCAAGGCGGAGATGGCCGAGGAGAACGAACGCATCCTGCGCCTGCGCAACCGCCTGCTGGAAGGCTTCAGCGACATGGAGGAGGTCTATGTCAACGGCGATCTCGAGCACCGGGTGGCCGGCAACCTCAATGTCAGCTTCAACTTCGTCGAGGGCGAGAGCCTGATCATGGCGGTCAAGGACATTGCCGTGTCCAGCGGATCGGCCTGTACCTCGGCCTCGCTGGAGCCGAGCTATGTGCTGCGCGCCCTGGGGCGCAGCGACGAGCTGGCGCACAGCTCGCTGCGTTTCACCATCGGCCGCTACACCACCGAGGAAGAGATCGACTACACCATCGAACACGTCCGTGCGGCGGTTGAAAAGCTGCGCGAACTGTCCCCATTGTGGGAGATGTACAAGGAAGGTATCGATCTGGACAGCATCGAATGGGCGGCGCACTGAACGCCGTCTAAAACAGAACCCGAGGTGTCCCGCCGGGGCATCACACGAGGAGAAAGACCATGGCATACAGCAAGAAGGTACTCGACCACTACGAGAACCCCCGCAATGTGGGGTCCTTCGACAAGAACGACGACCATGTCGGCACCGGCATGGTCGGCGCGCCGGCCTGCGGCGATGTGATGCGCCTGCAGATCAAGGTCAACGACGAGGGCGTCATCGAGGACGCCAAGTTCAAGACCTACGGCTGCGGTTCGGCCATTGCCTCCAGCTCGCTGCTCACCGAGTGGGTGAAGGGCAAGACGCTGGACGAGGCGGCGCAGATCAAGAACACCGACATTGCCGAGGAGCTGGAGCTGCCGCCGGTCAAGGTGCACTGTTCGGTGCTCGCCGAGGACGCCATCAAGGCGGCCATCGAGGACTACAAGCGCAAGCGCGGCGAGGCGGAGTAGGGCGGTCATGGCGATCACGCTCACCGACACCGCCGCCAACCGCATCCGCGACTTCCTCGAGAAGCGCGGCAAGGGCATCGGCCTGCGCCTGGGCGTCAAGCCCTCCGGCTGCTCCGGCATGGCCTATGTCATGGAGTTCGCCGACGAGCTGCAGGACGAGGACCAGGTGTTCGAGGACAAGGGCGTGAAGCTGATCGTCGATCCCAAGAGCCTGCTCTACCTCGACGGCACCGAACTCGACTACGCGAAGGAAGGGCTCAACGAGGGCTTCAAGTTCAACAACCCCAACGAGAAGGATCGTTGCGGTTGTGGCGAGAGCTTCACGGTCTGAGATGGCCGCGCCGATCGACCTCGGGCAGGACTACTTCACCCTGTTCGGCCTCGAGCCCGGGCCGGAAGTGGACCGGACCGCACTCGACCGGCGTTATCGCGAGCTGCAGAGTCAGCTCCATCCCGACCGCTTTGCTGCGGCCGGGGCGCAGGAACGGCGCCTCTCGGTGCAGGGCGCGGGCCTGGTCAACGAGGCCTACGAGACGCTCAAGGATCCGCTGAGGCGGCTGAAGTACCTGCTCGAGCTGCGCGGCGTGCACCTCGACGCCGACAAGGACACGACCTCGGATCCGGCCTTCCTGATGCAGCAGATGGAGCTGCGCGAGCGTCTCGAGGAGGCAGAGCACGCCGCCGATCCGCTGGCCGAGCTGGATG
>JALWNJ010000271.1 GCA_026995955.1 Gammaproteobacteria bacterium | reverse complement strand
CGAATCGCATTTTCCGGATCTCCTGTAGCAGTTCTGTCCGTCTCATGGCGTACCTCCTCGGTCACCATGAAACCGGACAATTTGCGTGCTACAAGTCCGGACAGTTTATTTGCTCCTAACAGCGCTTCAGCCCCCGGGTGCCGGGTCGATGCGATAGGCGGCGTGACAGGCGATGCAGTTGTTCATCAGCGTCGCCAGCTCGCGCTGGGTCTGGGCCGGGTCGCCGAACTGCTCGGCGTTCATCGCCAGCTGGTCGAAGCGGCGGTGGGTGTCGAAGCCCAGTCGCTTGAAGGCCAGTGGCAGGCGGGCGACCAGCGAGGCGGGCACGCCCTGCTGCGCGGCGCCGCCGACCTTGCGGGCGGCGCTGGCCGCAGCGGCCAGGTCGCCCTCGGGCAGGGCGGCGTTGATCTTCTGTACCGCCTCGAGGAAGGCGCGCATCTCGGCCAGCACCAGATCACGCTCGGCCGGTGGCAGCAGGATCGCCGTGCGGCCGTCGCTGGCCGGGGCGGTCTCGCCGCGCACCACGAACTTCCAGGTTGCGCCCGCACCGAGCAGAAGCAGGATCACCAGCAGGGACCAGCACAGACGGCACATTGACTTGCTCCTCCAGTCACTCTTGGTTGGCCGGATTCTCGCATGGATGGTCAGGTATCGTCATTGTGCCGCGTCAATTCTGCCCGCATGCTCGCCATGGTTGACATCGGAAGCCAGCTGCGGCATATTACGCGGCCTTTTTCAGGCAAACCGGATTTTTCAGGAGTCAACCTTGGCCAATTCGAACCAAGCCAGGAAGCGTGCCCGCCAGGCCGTCAAGCGCCGTGCCCACAACATGGCCCTGCGTTCCCGCATGCGTACCTTCGTCAAGAAGGTGCAGAAGGCCATCGACGCCGGCGACCGCGAAGCGGCCGTCGCCGCCTTCCGCGCCGCCCAGCCCATCGTGGACGGTGCCGTGAACAAGGGGCTGATCCATCGCAACAAGGCTGCACGCATCAAGAGCCGCCTGAATGCCCACATCAAGGGCATGGCCTCCTGAAGGCCGGCAGGGCACTGACCGCAGTCTGCTGAAGGCCGGCGCATGCCGGCCTTCCTGCTTTGAGCCAACGCAACACGGAGCATCCGCATGACCGAAAAGACCCTGATGGATTTCGTCAAGGAGGCGAAGTCCCACATCCGCGAGGTGGACGCCGACGAGGCCGAACAGCTGATCGCACAGGGCTACCGCGTGCTCGACGTGCGCGAGCCGGTGGAGTATCTCTCCGGCGCCATCGAGGGGGCGCTGCACGTGCCGCGCGGCATCCTCGAGGCCGCGGCCGACCGCAAGTACGAGGGCGCCAACCCCGAGCTGCGCGATCATCGGGACGACCCCTGGCTGGTGGTGTGCCGCTCCGGCGCGCGTGCTGCCATGGCCGCCGATGTGCTGCAGCAGATGGGCTTCAGCAATGTGGTCAACCTGAACGGCGGCATGATGGCCTGGACCAAGGCCGGCAAGCCGGTGGTGCAGCCCGAGGACGCCATGCTGCAGCTCAAGCAGCCCTGCATCACCGAATAGCGCAACGCCCAAGAACTGCGGGGCCATCAGGCCCCGCACCTGCCTTCTCTCTCCGCCACGGACACGCCCGATGCTCGAAAACCTGCGCAACATCGCCATCATCGCCCATGTCGATCATGGCAAGACCACCCTCGTCGATCAGCTGCTGCAGCAGTCCGGCACGCTGGGCGAACGGGCCCGTGTCGAGGAGCGGGTGATGGACTCCAACGATCTCGAGCGCGAGCGCGGCATCACCATCCTGTCCAAGAACACCGCCATTACCTGGGGCGACTACCGCATCAACATCGTCGACACGCCCGGCCACGCCGACTTCGGCGGTGAGGTGGAGCGCGTGCTGTCGATGGTGGATTCGGTGCTGCTGCTGGTGGACGCCGTGGAAGGGCCGATGCCTCAGACCCGGTTCGTGACCCAGAAGGCCTTTGCCATGGGCTTCCGCCCGATCGTGGTCATCAACAAGATCGACCGTCCGGGCGCGCGCCCGGACTGGGTGCTGGACCAGACCTTCGATCTGTTCGATCGTCTCGGCGCCACCGACGAGCAGCTCGACTTCCCGGTGGTGTACGCCTCGGCGCTGAACGGCTATGCCAGCCTCGACCCCGAGGTGCGCGAAGGCGACATGACGCCGCTGTTCGAGACCATCGTCTCCGAGGTGTCGCCGCCGGATGCCGATCCCGAGGGGCCGTTCCAGATGCAGGTGAGCGCGCTCGACTACAACAGCTATGTGGGTCTGATCGGCATCGGCCGCATCAAGCGCGGCCGCATCCGGGCCAACAGCCCGGTGAAGGTGATCGATCGCGAGGGCAGGGTGCGCCAGGGGCGCATGCTGCAGCTGCTGGGCTTCCATGGCCTGGAGCGGGTCGAGGTGCAAGAGGCCCGGGCCGGGGACATCATCGCCTTCACCGGCATGGAAGAACTCTACATCTCGGACACCCTGTGCGACCCGGAGCAGGTCGAGGCCCTGCCGCCGCTGACCGTGGACGAGCCCACCGTGAGCATGACCTTCCAGGTCAACACCTCGCCCTTCGCCGGACGCGACGGCAAGTACATCACCAGCCGCAATCTCCGTGACCGGCTGATGGAGGAACTCAAGCACAATGTCGCCCTGCGCGTGGAGGAGACCGACGATCCGGACAAGTTCCGCGTCTCCGGCCGTGGCGAGCTGCATCTGGGCATCCTCATCGAGAACATGCGCCGCGAGGGCTACGAGCTGGGTGTGTCGCGCCCCGAGGTGCTACTGCGCGAGGAGAACGGCGAGAAGCTGGAGCCCTACGAGCAGCTGGTGGTGGACGTGGAGGAGGCGCACCAGGGCGCGGTGATGGAGAAGCTCGGCGAACGCCGCGGCGAGCTGCGCGACATGCAGCCCGACGGCAAGGGCCGCGTGCGGCTGGAGTACCTCATCCCCTCGCGCGGGCTGATCGGCTTCCAGACCGAGTTCCTCACCGCCACTTCCGGAACCGGCCTGATGCATCATGTGTTCGACCACTTCGGCCCCTACCGCCCGGGGCGCATCGGCGAGCGCAACAACGGTGTGCTCGTTGCCAATGCGCAGGGCAAGGCGCTGGCCTATGCCCTGTTCAACCTGCAGGAGCGCGGCCGCCTGTTCATCGGTCCCGGCGAGGAGGTGTACGAGGGCATGATCATCGGCATCCATTCCCGGGACAACGACCTGGTGGTCAACCCGATGAAGGCCAAGCAGCTCACCAACATCCGTGCCGCCGGTTCGGACGAGAACATCCTGCTGACCCCGCCGATCCGGCTCCCCCTGGAGCAGG
>JALWNJ010000270.1:2905-3355 GCA_026995955.1 Gammaproteobacteria bacterium | reverse complement strand
CCTGTCGATGGACCCCGCGGCGACAAGGTCGTGGGCGGGGACCCCGAAGGGGCGCGGGCTCCGGGGTGCCCTTTCTTTGGTGGCTTTCTTTGGGCAAGCAAAGAAAGTCACGCGCAGCCGCGTCAGCGGATGTGCAACAAGGAACCGGAGCGAGGAACCTGGTGCTTGGTGCAAGGCAAAACGGAGCCCCAACCACCCTCGTTCCAGGTCACAAGTCCCTCGACCTTGGAAAAGGGATCCGTCCCCTTTTCCGCCCTTTTCCGCGCAAGCGCAGACACCTGCTATCCTGAACACCGGTCACACCATCCCGGCACGATCCCATGAAACGCCGCCTCTTCATCACCATCCTGCTCGTCGTCGCCGCCGCCAACCTGGCCCTGTTCGTCTGGATCCAGCAGCAACGCGATCGCGCCGCGCATGCCGGCAGCCTGACAGCGCTCGACCCCGAAT
>JALWNJ010000270.1:0-2895 GCA_026995955.1 Gammaproteobacteria bacterium | reverse complement strand
GGGCCGGCCAGGACAGACCGGGTGACGGATCTCAAGGCACTGGCGGTGCTGGTGCCTTTGGCACGCTATCCGCGCGAGGGGCAGCCGCTCGGGCAATACGGGCTGGCGCCCCCGCAGCTCACGGTGTGGCTGGACGGAACACGGCTGGACTTCGGCAAACGCAACGCCGCCAACGGCCGCCGTTTCGTGCTGACGGACGACGGGCTGTACCTGATCGCGGATACCATCTGGACAAGATTGAATGCGCCACCAACCTCATGGATCGTCCCGGCGGAAGAAAAGGCGCATTGACGCCCGCCGACCCGCGCCAGCGCAAGAAGGGCGATCTGGCCGATCTATGGGTGTACAAGTTCAGAAGCCGTGGGCAGCTGTGGCTGCTGGGCTATACCCGTGACGACGGCATTCGCCTGATCTGGCTCGAGGCCCTGGGGCCCCACGAGAATTTCTATCGCGACCTCAAGCGTCGCTGAGTCACCATTCAGCCGGCCGGTTGCCACTGGCGGTCGAGGATCTCCCGCACTGCTTCATCGGGCACCTGGCTGAAGTCCCGGTACCACTGGCCGATGGCCATGAAGGGCTCGGGCTGGTGCGGCACCACGACCTCGTCGACCAAGCCGCGCAGTTCGGCCACGGTATCGGGCGGGGCCACCGGTACGGCGACGACGATGCAGGCGGGTTGCTGGGCGCGCACGGCCTCGATGGCGGCACGCATGGTGGCGCCGGTGGCCAGACCGTCGTCGACGAGGATCACGCAGCGCCCGCGCAGGTCCGGCCATGGGCGGTCACCGCGATAGGCGCGCTCGCGTCGGGCCAGCTCGGCCCGTTCCTCGTCGATGACCTGCTGCATGCGCCTTGCCATGCCCGGCAGGCCGCGCAGGTAGTCCATCACCCGCGGGTTCTCCACCATGACGCCGCCACTGGCAATGGCGCCCATGGCCACCTCGCGGTTGCCGGGCACGCCGAGCTTGCGCACCAGCATCAGGTCGAGCGGGGCCTGCAGGGCACGGGCCACTTCGTCGGCCACCGGCACACCACCACGCGGCAGGGCCAGTACCAGCAGATCGTCCCGGCCGCGCAGATGGGCCAGCCCATCGGCCAGCTCGCGGCCGGCAGCGGTGCGATCGGGAAGCGGGAGGCGGAGTGACGGGTTCATGCAGGGACTCTGGAATCGGTTATTGCCTGCATGGAAGATGGGGGTTTTTGCCCCTTTTTTCAATCCTGCGGACAGCCCCACCGGGGGTCCGGCATGAAGTCGGCCTCGCCGAATTCGAGCCCGGTCTGCAGATCGCGCAGCCAGTGATCCACCAGGATGTCGCCGTGGTGGGTCCAGGTCAGGAAGCGACGCGGGCAGTCCTCCTCGTCGAGATACCAGACCCAGCGATCATGACCCGGCTCCTGCCATTCCACGACGCGTACCGCAACGCCATTCAGCTCTGTCTCGCCCAGCACTCGGCCCTCGGCCGGGTGGCGGTCCAGCGATACCCGCCGGTCGGTAGGATGCAGGCTGCAGTGGCGGCTACCGTCGCGCAGCTCCGAGACCCAGGAACGGCCGCTTTCCTCGTGCAGGAGGTAGTCCAGCGCCCGCCCATTGTGGAAATCGTTGTGCAGGCGATAGGCCCTGCGGGCAGCATCGTAGAGGATCCAGCCCGTGCCGCCCGCCACCGGATCCGGGGCGAGCTGCTGCCAGCGATAGCGCAGGCGCAGGGCCGAGGCCCAGGGCCGGCTCATTGGGCCAGGGCCTCCAGCTCGGCGCGCAGCTCGGCCTCGTCCTCGCCTTCCTCCTGTGACGGCGCCTGCATCAGCAGGGCCTGCACGGCCGGCTCGCCGCTGTCGGGCTCGGGCAACGCGTAGCCGGCATCGGCCAGCTTGGCACGCAGAAAGGCATCGGCGGTGGCCAGCCAGTCGCGCAGCTCGGCCTCCGGTACGCCCATGAGCCGGGCCACCTCGGAGGCATCCAGTCCTTCGATCTGCACCAGCTCCACGGCCCGGCGCCAGGCCACCGGCAGATGGGCCAGCAGCCGGAACAGAAGATGCGCGCGTTCCCGATGCTCGAGCAGGGCCTCGGGATCGGCCGTCTCCTCGTCCGGCACCATATCTTCCAGATGCAGGGCCTCGTCCGGCTGGTAGAACTCCATGATCTCTTCCTCGACCATGTCCTCGGCCTCGTCGAGGGCATCCTCGCGCGGGGCACGCTCCAGCGAGAGCCCGGCGCGCTCCTGCTGCCAGTTGCGTACCTCCTCCTCCAGCACCTGCATCATGCGCGACAGCAGCCAGTGCCAGGCATCCATGCCCGCCGGGCGATCCGGGAGATTGCGCTGGGCCCGTACCAGGGTCTCGTCGAACACGTCCTGCACGGTGGGCCAGTCGGGCCCCAGATTGCCTTCGGCCCGCAGATAGGCCAACTCGCGGCGGATGACGCGCTCCAGGCGCGGGGCATGGCGCTTCATCTCGGCGATGAAATCCGTCCGTTCCTCCACCGGCAGGCCGCCGAGATGCGCCTTGAGACGGCGCAATTCACGGCGCCGCCCCTTGCGCCGCCACTGGTCGTCCTGGCGCAGGCGATGGATGTGCCGATCCACCTGCCGCTGCAGCTCGGCCATGGCCGCATCGATGGCGGGCTCCAGGCCATATTCGTCCTCGCGCGCGACCAGCACCTTGCGCGGCAGCTCGAGGCGCAGCTTGACCCGATACAGGTTCTCGTGGTGCCGATTGCGTTCCAGGCTGGCGTACAGGCGCACCAGGTCGTCGCGGAAGTCCTTCAGCCGAGGCGCCACCTGTTTCTCGAAGCCCATGCGCAGCATCTGCTCGATGCGGGCATGGCTCTCTTCCGGGATGTTCTTGAAGCGGGCGTGAAAATGCATGTCTCCGATTCCTTGTTGTTGATGTCTGAAGGGG
>JALWNJ010000269.1 GCA_026995955.1 Gammaproteobacteria bacterium | reverse complement strand
TGCCGAGCGCTTCGGCACCGACATCGTGTTCGACCAGATCAACGAGGTGGACCTGTCGCAGCGCCCCTTCACCCTCAAGGGCGACTCCGGCAGCTACACCTGCGATGCCCTGATCATCGCCACCGGTGCCTCCGCCATGTACCTGGGGCTGGAATCGGAGCAGAAGTTCATGGGCCGGGGCGTGTCCGCCTGCGCCACCTGCGACGGCTTCTTCTACCGCAACCAGAAGGTGGCCGTGATCGGCGGCGGCAACACCGCCGTCGAGGAGGCCCTGTACCTGTCCAACATCGCCTCCGAGGTGGTGCTGGTGCATCGCCGCGACCAGTTCCGCGCCGAGAAGATCCTGCAGGATCACCTGTTCAAGAAGGTCGAGGAAGGCAAGATCACGCTGGAGCTCGATTCGGTGCTGGAAGAAGTGCTGGGCGACGACACCGGTGTCACCGGCATGCGCATCCGCAATGTGAAGACCGGCGAGACCAAGGACATCGAGCTGCAGGGCATCTTCGTCGCCATCGGCCACAAGCCCAACACCGAGATCTTCCAGGGCCAGCTGGAGATGGAGAACGGCTACATCAAGGTGCAGTCCGGCACCAACGGCAACGCCACCGCCACCAGCGTGCCGGGCGTGTTCGCCGCCGGCGACGTCATGGACCATGTCTATCGCCAGGCCATCACCTCGGCCGGCACCGGCTGCATGGCGGCCCTCGACGCCGAGCGCTTCCTCGAGGAACAGGGCTGAACCCGGATCATGGCGCAGCCGGCCGGGGACACGCTGCGCATCGAGATCCACGACGATCTGTCGGCCGTCGAACCCGCGGCGTGGGACGGGCTGGACCATGGCGGTTCGCCCTTCCTGCGCCACGCCTTCCTGCACGGGCTGGAGCGCGGTGACTGCCTGCTGCCCTGGGGATGGCAGCCGCGCCACCTGCTGCTGTACGAGCACGAGCGCCTGGTCGCCGCCTGCCCGCTCTACCTCAAGACCAACTCCTACGGCGAGTTCGTGTTCGACTGGAACTGGGCCGAGTTCTGGCAGCGCAACGGCCGGGACTACTACCCCAAGCTGGTCTCCACCGTGCCCTACACCCCGGCGGCCGGTCCGCGCCTGCTGACCGCTCGCGATCATCCCCGGCCCGAACGGCTGCGTGCCATGCTGGCCGAGGGGGGGCGCCGGCTCGCTGACGAGCTCGGCTGCTCCGGCATGCACTGGCTGTTCACCTGCCCGCGGGAAACCCGCGAGCTCGATCAGCAGGGCATGGCCCTGCGCCTGGGCTGCCAGTACCACTGGCACAACGACGGCTATACCGACTTCGAAGACTTCCTCTCGCGCCTGTCCAGCAAGAAGCGCAAGAACATCCGCCGCGAGCGGCGCAAGGCCCGCGAACATGGCCTGCGCATCGAGCGTCTGCACGGCGCGGCCATCGAGGAACGGCACTGGGATGCCTTCTACCGCTTCTATCTGCGCACCTTCACCGAGAAATGGGGCTACCCCACCCTGAGCCGGCGCTTCTTCTCGCTGCTCTCGCAGGAAATGTCCGAATCACTGCTGCTGGTGATGGCCTTCGACGGCGAGCGGCCGGTGGCCGCCGCGCTGGATCTGATCGGCGAGGACACCATGTACGGCCGCTACTGGGGCTGCGCCGAGCATTACGACCTGCTGCACTTCGAGGTGAGCTACTATCAGGGCATCGAGTTCGCCATCGAACACGGGCTGCGACGATTCGAACCCGGCGCCCAGGGCGAGCACAAGATCGCACGCGGCTTCCTCCCCACCCCCACCTGGTCGGCGCACTGGATCCGCGATGCCGAGATGCGACCGATCATCGAACGCTTCTGCCGTCACGAACGGCAGATGATGATCGACGAGTGCCGCGCCCTGTACGACCTGAGCCCGTTCCGCAGCGACGCCCTGCCCGCCACCCAACGCCCCGAGACGCTCAGCCTGACGCCATGATCGAGATCCCCTGGCTGCCGCCCGGCCGTCCGCAGGCCTTCCCCCCGGTGGATCAGGCCCTGGACGAACCCAATGGCCTGCTGGCCATGGGGGGTGATCTGTCGCAGGCCCGCCTGCTGGCCGCCTACCGCCGCGGCATCTTCCCCTGGTACGAGGAGGGCCAGCCCATCCTGTGGTGGAGTCCGGACCCGCGCATGGTCCTGTTCCCGCACGAGTTCCGCATGCACCGCAGCCTGCGCAAGGTACTGCGCAACCGCGGCTTCGACATCCGTTTCGACGGCAACTTCCAGGCCGTCATCGAGGCCTGTGCCGACCCCCGCCCCGGTCAGGACGGCACCTGGATCACGGAAGACATGCAGCACGCCTACCACCGCCTGCACATGGCCGGCCATGCCCACAGCGTCGAGGTGTATGATGAACAGCACCGGCTGGTCGGCGGCCTCTACGGGGTGGCCATCGGTCGTGTCTTCTTCGGCGAGTCCATGTTCAGCCGCGTGCGCGACGCCTCCAAGGCCGGCTTCGCCACCCTGGTCTGTCACCTGCAGCACTGGGGCTTTGGGCTCATCGACTGCCAGATGGAGACCGCCCACCTAGCCTCGCTCGGTGCCCGCAGCATCCCACGCAGCGAGTTCGTCCGCCTGCTGGACCGCTACTGCGTCGAAGACGCCCCCACCGGCCACTGGCACATTGACCCGAAGCTGGCCGTGGATCTATGGCAGCCAGGGGCTGCACCGTCTTCACACTAACGATGAGACAACGCACAAGCGAATACGCTTTCCACCAGCGATCCGAGAAAGGCAATATTCAGCTACTCAACCCGCCATCAGCCACACCGTCACCAGCAGCCAGGCGACCACGGTGAACAGCATCTGACGGTCGCGCAGCAGGTCCAGCGCCGGGTCGTCGCCACGGCCGCGGCGGTGCAGCAGGTAGAGATGGCGGAAGATGCCATAGGCGACGAAGGGCACGGTATAGACCAGATCCGTGGTGCCATGCACGCGCACCGTCTGCGGGTTCAGGGTGTAGAGGCTGTAGGCGATGATGGTGGCCGCCGCGGTCACGCCGAGCATCAGGTCGAGCAGTTGCGGGGTGTATTCCTCCAGCACCCGGCGATGACCCGAATCCTCGCCCAGCGCCATGAGTTCGGCCTGGCGCTTGGCGAAACCGAGGAACAGGGTCACCATGAAGCCGCACACCAGCAGCCACTGCGAGGCGGGGATGCCCACCCCCACGGTGCCGGCGAGAATGCGCAGCATGAAGCCGATGGCGATGATGAACACATCGAGCACCACCACGTGCTTGAGCCCGGCGCTGTAGGCCAGGTTCATCAGCAGGTAGATGAGCACCAGGCCGAACGCCTGCACGGACACCATCCAGGACAATCCCAGACCGGCAACCAGCGCCAGGG
>JALWNJ010000268.1 GCA_026995955.1 Gammaproteobacteria bacterium | reverse complement strand
CTGCCGAACACCTCGCCGGTAAAGGCGATCGGGTCCGTCCGCTCCGGATACAGCGACCACAGCCTGAGCTTGAGCTTCGAGCCGCCGTCGCCGAAGCTCGCCTGGTAGATGGCATAGCCCTTGTGGATCAGCGGGTGGTTGACCGAGATGGTGGCCTCGACCGGCTGGTCGAGATCGGGATCGGTGAGCACGATGTCGCTCTCGAAGGACTTGGGCTGGCCGGTGGCGTAGTGTTCGACGCGGAAGTCCTTCACCGTGATGTCGAAGGGCAGCGGCTGCACCAGATAGCCGTCGCCCATGCCAATGAAGACGACATTGGCGCTGCTGCCCTCGGGGATGTTGATGTTGCCGCGCAGGGAGGGATTGTCCAGCGGCAGCCGGGCCTTGGGGATGACCTGCGAGGCGGGCACATTGCGCGTCTCGATCTCCACCTGGCCCAGCAGCTGGCCGATGCGGATGGGAATCTTGGAGTCCAGCGTGCCACCCACCAGAATGACGATGATGCCGACATGGGCAAACAGGTAGCCCAGCCGTGACAGGCCGCCGCGCATGCCCGCCACCACCCGATGATCCTCCGCCACCTTCTCCCGCACCCGGAAGCCGAGCTGTGTCAGCAGCGTGCGCCCCCGCTCGGCAACGGCCTCCGGCGGCTCCGGCAGTACGCGTTCGAAGCGGTGGTGGAAGGCACGCAGCGACTTCTCCTGCACATCGAGGCGGAAATGGCGCATGTCGCGCAGCATCAGCGGCGCGTTGCGGATCACGCACACCGCCGTCGAGGCCACCAGGAACCCCAGCAGGAACAGGAACCAGCCGGCGATGTAGACATCGTAGAGCCCCAGCGCCTTGAAGATCTCGTGCCAGAAGGGGCCGAACTTGATGAGGTAGCTGCCGTAGTCCTCGTTCTGCTTGAGCACGGTGCCGATGACCGAGGCGATGCCCAGCGCCACCAGCAGGGTGATGGCGAGGTTCATCGAGCCGAGGAATACGAACAGGCGATGACCGAAGGACTGTCTGGGGGCTGTCTTGCTCACTCGAACGCGCTACCGGAGTCGGGGATGCAGCCGCGCATGATACCACGGGCCCCAGTGCAGACCCGGAAAAGGCATTGCGGTTCCCGTGCCGGGCCACAAAATCCGCAGATGTCCCGATGCCGTCCTGCCTCGCCCCCATGAAAAAGGGCGGCCCGTGGGCCGCCCTTTGCGGATCATGCGGGATGAGCCGCGCTCAGGGCTTGAGGCCCTGGATGTACTGCGCCACCGCCTTGATGTCGGCATCGCTCATCTTGGCCACGGCGTTGCGCATCATGCGGCCGGCGTCGTTGGCACGCTTGCCGCTGCGGAAGTCCTTGAGCTGGATCTCCACGTACTTGGCATGCTGGCTGGCCAGCTTGGGGAACTTGGCGGCCGGGTTGCCGGCGCCATCGGGACCGTGGCAGGCGGCGCAGGCGGGCACGCCGTCGGCCGGCACGCCACCTATGTAGATCAGGCGGCCACGCTCGACCAGCTTCTCGTCGGCGGTGCCGGGCTTGGTGGCCTGGCTGGCGAAGTAGGCGGCCAGATCCTCGCGGTCCTGCGCGCTCAGCGGGGCGGCCATCGGCGCCATGGTGGCATTCTTGCGACGGCCTTCCTTGAAATCGGCCAGCTGCTTCACGATGTAGCTGGCGTGCTGACCGGCCAGCTTGGGCCACTCGGGGTTGAAGCTGTTGCCGTCACCCCCGTGGCAGGCCGCGCAGGTGGCGGAGAGCTGCTTCCCGCGCGCCTTGTCGCCCGCGGCGAGGGACGGTCCCGCAATGCCCAGGGAAAGGGCTGCCAGTGCAACGAAGAGGGTCTTTTTCATCTGTCGATGACTCCTGATTCAAGAATGTGCGAAATCGGAAAACGCGTCTCAGCCGCCGCGGCCCGTAGCGCGGGCAGCGCTGAAAATGGCCGCAGTTTATACCATAATTGCCCTCCGCTGGCAAAGAAGGCGGCGCCCGAAAAGTCCGAGCCTTTTACTCAATCTTTTTGAAAACTCTGGAAAAATCCGATCATGAGTGCCCGCTACCAGCAGACCCGTTTCGTGATGAGCGCACAGAAGCCGCGCGACCTGCCGCCCGAATCCCTGCCCGAGGTGGCCTTCGCCGGACGCTCCAATGCCGGCAAGTCCAGCGCCCTCAACACCCTGTGCCAGCAGCGCGCCCTGGCCCGCACCAGCAAGACCCCGGGGCGCACTCAGCTCATCAACTTCTTCGAGGTGCCCGGCACCGGTTATCTCGTCGACCTGCCGGGCTACGGCTTTGCCAGGGTGCCCGCCGCGGTCAAGCGCCAGTGGCACGAACTGATCGAGTACTACCTCGCCAACCGCCGCGCCCTGCGCGGGGTGATGCTGATGATGGACATCCGCCACCCGCTCAAGGACCTGGACTGGCAGATGATCCGCTGGTGCGAGAACGCCGGCGTACCGGTGCACATCCTCCTGACCAAGGCCGACAAGCTCAAGCACGGCGCCGCCAAGCGCAGCCTGATGCAGGTGCAGAAGGCCCTGCGCGAGGGCGGCAGCGAGGCCACCGTCCAGCTCTTCTCCGCCCCCGGGCGCACCGGCGTGGAACAGGCCTGGCAACGGCTCGACCAGTGGATGGGCGTTGCCGATGCGGCCCAGGAATCCTGAATCCATAGAGCCGGCAAAGGGCGCGGCTCACCCAGTCCAGGTCCTTTCGCTGGTCAACCGGAGCGACTGCTCGGCCTATGATTGCGAATTCGTGGCCCTCGCCCGGGGGCTGGGCGTACCGCTGGTCACCATGGACCGCAAGCTGGCCGCCAGCTTTCCCGAGACCGTCATCCGCTTGGCCGATCCCGCAGGCAAGGCCTGAGCCCCGCCCCAAGCGCCAAGTCCCAGGCCACCAGCCCCCCACGCCTCACAGCGACCGCACGAAACGCCGCACCTCCGGGGCATGGCGCCGGCTCACCTCCAGCCGTGTGTCCGGCTCCTCGCGCAGCCGCAGCAGCACACGGCCATCGGCGCCCTTCTCCAGCCCGCCGATGGCGTCGCGCGCCACCAGGGTGCTGCGGTGGATGCGCAGGAAACGGTCACCGAACTCGGCCTCCAGCGCCTTGAGCGGCTCCTCGATCAGCACCTCGCCGCCGCGGTGATGCACGGTCACGTACTTCTGGTCGGCCTGGAAGTAGCGCACCTCCTCGATCGGCACCAGCACCAGGTTCCCGCGCACCCGGGCGCAGATGTGGCTGCGTGCCTGGCTGCGCGTCTCGCCGAGCGCCTCGAGCTGGGCGCGATTGGGGCGTCGCGCCCGGGCCAGCGCCTCGGCCAGGCGCTCGCGGCGCACCGGCTTGAGCAGGTAGTCCACCGCCTACGGCGAACATGCAC
>JALWNJ010000267.1 GCA_026995955.1 Gammaproteobacteria bacterium | reverse complement strand
TTCCACACGGCGCGACACGGGGGTGTCGTGGGGATTTTCGACCCTCAGGGCGAGCCAGTGCGGCGGGCGATTGATGCCGAAGTTGAGGATCGGTTGCCGTCCTGGCCGGAAGGCCCCGGTGCGCAGCGCATCGAGGGCCTGGCGCATGTCCAGTGGTTGTCCGGGGCGTTCCGCGAGCCACAGGATGTGCTCGCCCGCGGCCAACTTCGTGCCGTCCACCGGTATGGGCGCTGGCAAAACGGTGGCAGTCGCCGGCAGGGTCAGAAGCAAAAGCCACAGTCCGACGAGTCGGCAGTGGCCAATCAGGGAACGATTCGACACATGAGCACCCGGCCTTCCCGGGGAGGACGCGATCTCATCCGTTGAGCAGGATGACCACCTCCTCCAGGAGCTGGGCCACGGTTTTCATGCCCTGCGCGAGGTTGTGCTGGATCTCGTCCATGGTGATCTCCGCATCACCACGGCCGGCGGCCCAGTTTGCGCTGATGGCACAGGTCACATAGTTCAGTTCCAGCTCCCGTGCCAGCACGGCCTCGGGCATGCCCGTCATGCCGACCATATCACAGCCGTCCCGTTCCAGGCGATCGATTTCCGCGGCCGTCTCCAGGCGGGGGCCCTGGGTGGCGCCATAGACGCCGTGGTTCATGGCATCGATGCCGGCGCGCCCGGCAGCGTTGATGAGCACCCTGCGCATGTCCTCGCAATAGGGCTGAGAGAAGTCGACATGGCGCACCTCGGTCAGATCCTTCTCGAAAAAGGTGTGCGCCCTGCCCCAGGTGTAGTCGATGATCTGGTCCGGGAAGGCAATGCGGCCCGGGAACATGCCCTTGCTGATGCCGCCCACGGCCGCCACGGCGATGATGCGTTCCACGCCGAGATAGTGCAGCGCCCAGATGTTGGCGCGGTAGTTGACCATGTGGGGCGGAATACGGTGGGCGTAGCCGTGGCGTGGCAGGAACACCACCTCCACCCCATTGAGCAGGCCGTGGGTCAGTGGTCCGGAGGGTTCGCCATAGGGGGTGTGGACCACCTCGCGTCGGGTGATCTTGAGCGGCGCCAGGCGGGTCAGTCCAGTGCCGCCGATGATGGCCAGTCTGCACATGGTGTCGTTCTCTCCCGGGGTTGGTTGCGTGGGCCCTACATGCCGCGCACGGCATGGATGCAGGGCAGGTTGCGCAGGTAGTCGTGGTAGTCCATGCCGCAGCCGAAGACATAACGGTCCGGTACCTTGAGGCCGATGTAGTCGGCGCTAACGCCGGCGGCCAGTCGCTGGTGGCGCTTCTGGACCAGCACCGCGGTGCGCACGCTGGCGGCACCGGCATCGCGGCAGTATTGCAGGATCGCGGCCAGGGTGTGGCCCTCGTCGAGGATGTCGTCCACCACCAGCAGGTGGCGGTCGCGCAGCGGATGCTGCGGCCGCGCCAGCCAGGCCACTTCGCTGCCGGTGGTCCGGCCGCGGTAGCGCGTGGCCTGCAGGTAGTCCATCTGCAGCGGGAAGGCAAGCCGCCGCGACAGCTCGGCCATGGTGTACAGCCCCCCGTTCATCACGCACAGCAGCAGCGGGTCTCGATCTGCAAGATCCCTGTGCACGGCCTCGGCCATGCGGTCGAGCGCGGCCTGGACCTCCGCTTCGTCGTACAGGCAATCGGATTCGCGATACACGCGCCAGGCGGTCTCGGCGTCGATGCGTTCAGCCATCCGCCCCCTCCCCCGCCGGTACCGGGCCGGCATCGGGCGAATCCGGCAGCGGCCGTTCCAGGTACACCGTGCGCGTGGGGAAAGCGATCTCGGCGCCGTGGCGCTCGATGATCTCGGCTACCCGCAGCAGGATGTCCTGCTTGATCTCGTGGAAGCGTACCCACTCGGTGGTTCGGGTGAAGGTGTAGATGAAGAAGTCCACCGAGGACTCGTTGAAGGCATTGAAGTTGACGATCATGGTCTGGTCCTGATCGATCTCCGGATGCGCGCGCAGCATGGCCTTCACCTCGCGGGTGATGTCGTCCATCTTCCCGAGATCGTCGTAGCGGATGCCGATGGTCTCGTAGATGCGCCGGTTGAGCATGCGCGAGGGGTTTTCCACGGCGATGCTCATGAACACCGAGTTGGGCACATAGAGCGGGCGCTTGTTGAAACGGCGGATGCGCGTCAGGCGCCAGCCGATGTGCTCCACCGTGCCCTCGATGTCCTTGTCCGGCGAGCGGATCCAGTCGCCCTCGATGAAGGGGCGGTCGAGATAGATCATCAGCCCGCCGAAGAAGTTGGCCAGGAGGTCCTTGGCGGCAAAGCCGATGGCGATGCCGCCGATGCCACCGAAGGCCATGACGCCGGCAACGCTGACGCCCAGGGTCTGCAGCCCCACCAGCACCGCGGTGATGATCACCGTAAGGCGCAACAGCTTGCCCATGGCGACGATGGTGGCGCGATCCATGCGCGTCTCGCCCCGTTCGTGGCGTCGCACCAGGATGCGCTGCCCCTCCTCCACGAAGCGCACCAGGAACCAGGCCAGCATCGCGATGATGCCGATGTCGCGCAGCGGGTCCGCAAAGTCGAAGATGGCAGCCTTGCGCTCCACCTTGATGACATCGGCAGCGAAGGTAAGGCCGATGATCCACACCAGCATGGGCAGGGGGCGCTTGAGCGCCAGCACCAGGGCGTCGTCCCAATCATTGCGGGTGTTCTGCAGCTTGCGGTGGAGGCGTGCCAGGAACAGCCGTGCCACGAAATTGGTGATCACCACCACCAGGATGATGAAAAAGACCTGCAGGATCCAGGCATTGTCCGACCCTGCCAGTTCGACGAACCAGTTTCTGATGTGTTGCCAGTCGAGGCCGTTCATACATCCATCTCCAGATTGGGTTCCTGTGCCAGTGCGGCCATGCGGGCCACCGCCTCCTGCCAGCGCGGCGATTCGTGCAGCTCGCCCAGCGGCAGCCCGCCGCGGCCATGCATGCGCGCCAGCCGGCTGCGGCTGGCCGGGTCGTCGTGGTCGGCCAGGGCATCGAGGGCCTCGGCCGCCCCTTCCGGGTGATTGCACACAAGCACCATGTCGCAACCGGCCTCGATGGCCAGCCGTGCGCGATCGGCGAAGCTGCCACCCACATCGGCTGCGGCCATGCTCAGGTCGTCGCTGAAGATGGCGCCCTTGAAGCCCAGTTCGCGGCGCAGCACGCCCTGCAGCCAGTAGGCGGAGAAACCGGCCGGACGATCGTCCACCAGACGATAGACCACATGCGCCGGCATGATGCCGGCCAGGCCGTGCTCGATCATGCGGGCGAAGTGGACGAGGTCGTGGGCGCGCAGTTCCTCCAGCGGCCGTTCGTCCACCGGCAGCGTCAGATGCGAGTCCTCGCGCACGCCGCCGTG